>JAEZFH010000359.1 GCA_023437885.1 Bacillota bacterium
GAGAAGCAGTTTTTACCGAGAGGGTATCGACCATTTTATCCGCCGCTTCCTTTTCTTTGCCCCTGTCGATGAAGAACAGCTTCTTGCAATAGTTTCTGAGACTGGCTAAGGTGATATTATACTTCACCGGCAGCCCGCCAACGATGCCCATATGAAGGCGGTCCTCCGTAACCATACCAATGCCGTTCTTTATCGCATGCTTCGGTGATTTTACAATTATTTTCCTGCCATCGACGAAAATCTCCCCGGAATCGAATCCATCAATTCCAAATAAAGCCCTCATAATCTCAGTGCGCCCGGCACCTACCAGACCGCAAAAGCCAAGGATTTCACCCTTATGTACAGAAAAGCTGATATCACGGAATACCTTGCCCGAGGTAAGTCCCTTAACTTCAAGCACTACCTCGCCAATGCTTGCCTCCTCCTTGGGAAACAAGTCTTTAATCTCCCTGCCGGCAATTTTTGCAATCAACTGGTCTTTGGACAGGCTTTCCGCCGAATGGTCCGAGACATATTCCCCATCGCGCAGCACGGTAATATGATCACAGATTTCATAAATCTCATCCAGCTTGTGGGAAATGAATATGATTGCCGTTCCCTTGCCGGATAATTCACGTATAATCTTATACAGCAGGTTAATCTCCGTCTCTGTGAGGGAGCTGGTCGGCTCATCCATAATGATGATATCCGAGTTGTAGGATACCGCCCTCGCCAATTCCACCAATTGCATATTGGCTACGCTCAGGGTCCTTACCATCGCCCTGGGGTTGATTGCGATCTCCAGCTTGTTCAGCAGCTCCTGTGTTTGTTCATACCGTTTCCCGGCGTGAATCAGGCCGGCCGTGCTAAACTTTTTTTCCCTTCCAATCCAGATGTTTTCGGCTACATCTACGGTTGGGATCAGGCTGATTTCCTGATGTATCATTGAGATACCTGCGCATAAGGCATCGTTGGGGTTCTTAAAATTTACCGGTTTTCCTTTATAGATGACCTCCCCTTCATCCTGACGGTAAATTCCCAGCAGTATCTTCATCAGCGTCGACTTACCGGCACCATTTTCTCCGATTAAAGCATGCACTTCCCCTTTTTTAATTCTTAACTGCGCGCCACTTAATGCACGTACTCCGGGAAAACGTTTTGTAATTCCCTTCATTTCCAAAACAAATTCTTCAGCAGGCATGAATTTATCGCTCCTTGTTCTTTATTAACCACGCCATTTTCCTAGCGGCGCTAGTCTGACGGTTGCTTTTATTTCACCGGAAAGCAGCGCCATTGCTCTGGAGCAACAGTGCTGCTTCCTATCCGGATTAGCCTATTCTATCAAGAACTTCCTGGTAATTCTCACCTGTAATCAATGCGGATATATTCTCACCGGGATCGATGGTCATCCCCTTATAATTTTCACCATTGGCTATTTCAATCGCATAGTCCGCATTGAGGATCGCATCTGCCTTCTTTGATGTATATACACTTGCCGACAAGGTTTGGTCTGCAAGACACTGACGTGCATTGGGTGAACCGTCAATACCGATAATAATGCACTGATCCAAGCCTTTGTTTGCTGCCTGCATTACATTGCTTGCCGCAATTGCCATCTCATCGGATTGGGCGATAATGCAATTCATCTCAGGATATGCCTGCAGCCAGTCTTCTACCGCTGCCATGGTATCAACTGCAGACCAGTTGCATACCTTTTCCACTAAGATTTCAACACGGTCGGGATAAGCCTCCATCAGGGTTTCCTTCCAGCCGTCATAACGGTCCTGTACTGCCGATACGCCCTGAACACCCCAGATATATCCTACCTTTAAGGTCTCATCCGGATGTGCCTCAAGCCAATCGATGCAATATTGTGCCTGCAGACTGCAGAGATAGAATTGAGAAGAAAGTATCTTTAAGGTGTCCTCATATTGTGCACCAAAGCCGGAGTCGACAGTGGGAATTCCGGCTGCTTCACATGCCTCAAAGGCAGGCACCACACCCTCCGAATCGGTAGCACGGATTATGATCACCTCCGGATTAAGTGCAATTAACGATTCCACATCGGAAAGCTGCTTATCCACCTTGCCTTCCGCATTGGTGGAAATCACCGTATGCCCCTGTCCTTCCAGATACTCCTTCAAATAACCAAGCCATTCTGTCTGGTATTCATCTAATGCATTCATGGATATTCCGATTGTCTTTTTTTCCGCATCGCCCTGAGCCTGTGCCGTATCCTTTTCAGCCTCAGCAGGGGTGTCATTGTTTGTTTCCGCATTTGTATCTGCGGGAGTGGGGGTACTGCTGCCTGTGGAGGAATCCTTACCGCAGGCGGTCAGACTGAGAACCATAACCAGACTTAACAAAACTGATACTATTTTTTTCATATTTCTTCCTCCTTGTTTATTATTGGAACACCTTACACAATGTTACGTAATAACTTGAACTCAGCTCTATGTACGATAGCCCGCACGGCCTTACTCTTTGTTTCTGCGCTTTTGCGGCCTACCACTCAATGCCTGCGAATTTCCTGAAGCTGTCCATACTGATGCGTATACTTTCCAGCTCATCATGCCTGCTGTAATCCTGCTCCAGAATGATATACTCACTCCGGCATACGGAATTGGCGGTATTAATAATGGATTGAATATCCATGATACCGGTACCGATCTCTGTAAAGGTTTCCGAAGAGAGCCCCTTCAGGAAGCGGTCCATATCAACATAATCATGATTTTCCTCCACGGACGCCAATAAATCCAACTGGTTTTCATAGCCCCTGGTAAAGTCCTTCTGATGGAGCAGACGTACTCTGCTTCCGAACTTATTCAGCAGGTCAAGCGGATTCTGCTGGCCCCGCATTGTCCAATAACTGTCCAGCTCAATTTTCACCAGCTTCGGATCTGTGTTGTTCATAATCAGATCATAGACGGTTTCACCCTCAAACTTCTGGAATTCATGAAAATGATTATGATAGAGCAATTCCATCTGATACTCGGCACACTTCTCACCCACCTGGTTAAGAATTTCCGCCTTTCTCAGGGTCTCATCCCGGTCACGGTAAAAATCCATCGGCATGACAATATACCTGGTACCAATCTGCTTATGGTATTCCAATACAGGCAGTATTTTTGCCGCATCCATCGGATAGATATGTGCACTGATGATGGAGATATTCTCCTCTTCCAAAACCTTTCTGATTTCCTCCGGAGTTACGCCAAAGCCCACTCCGTTATCCACTTCCGCATTGTGGTTGGCGACCTCAATATAGCGGTATCCGATTTTGGCCACCTCTTTTAAGGTACCGATCGGGTCCTGAGCCATATGGTTTCGCACGGAATACAGTTGAATTCCTACTTTCATAATCCTTCCTCCTTGCAAAGCATTTTGCGAATTTTTCATACCAAGAATGTAATTTTTGGTAATTTCATGAAATTTTTCACTTTAGTTTTCATGTTTTTCATTGCAACTCCAATATATCAAAGCATGTATCCGTTGTCAATATCTACATTATTGACAATTAAATATTGTATTATTTGTGCATATTGCAATATTTACAGAGAGCAAAACATGGTATATTATGAAAACACAAATGTAATTTAATTGTTATTTTCATAAGTTGCATAATATTTTTCAGAAAATCAGAAGCAATTACAAAAACCAAACCAAATATTATTTTCATTTAATTTCAATTGATTTTCAAACATATTATTGCGAGGCAGAATAAAGCAAAGCTTCACCTGTTATTTGAGATGCCGTAAACGGCATCCGATTTGAAGGTTGAACGCAATGTAAACTCAACCGCAAAAATTTGTGTCTGCGTAAATTGCGTATACATCAAACGCAATGTGTGCCGGTACAAATTCACAGGCGCAGAATACGTGCGCAGAAATGGAGGATAAGATGAATGGAAGTAACGCTACAACAAATAGCCGAGCACTCCGGTGTGTCCCTGGCAACGGTATCCAGAGTAATAAACCACACCGGTAATGTATCAACAGTAACTGCTGCTAAAGTAAAAAAAGCAGCAGACGAATTGGGTTATTATAATAGGATATTATCCGAGGACGGCAAAAGCAGTTCGGATTGCCGGATGATCGCCCTAATCGTACCCCAACTGAGCAATCCCTTTTATTCCGATATCATAGACGGGGTTCAGGACACCGCTTACCGTAACGGCTATCATCTGATCGTCGCCCAATCCCGTTCCGGCAGCAGCTTTGACATCGACTCAAATCATTTTCTCAGGCAGAATATCATAAAGGGTATGATTACCCTGGACCATTCCGGACACCTGCGCAAGCTGCTGAAGAATATAAGTCCGGATTTGCCCGTAGTGCAATGCTGCGAATACGACGATCGCCTCCCTTATCCTTCCGTTGCAATCGATGATTACAGCGCGGCCATGAATGCGGTCAATTACTTAGCTTCCACCGGACATCAGAAAATAGCCTTATTTAATTCTACCTGCAACTCCCTCTACGGCAGCAAACGAGAGAGCGGTTACCGGGATGCTCTGAAACGCTGCGGCCTTTTGCCGGAGGAAAAATGGATTTATCATTTGGAAGTGATTGATTTTAATATCGCTTATGCCGCGGCATTAAAGATGTTTGAGGAGAAGGACCGTCCGGACGCCGTATTCACAGTGTCCGATGTATATGCCGCCGCTGTCATACGCGCAGCAAAAAAAGCCGGATTGGCGGTTCCTAAGGATATCGCCGTGATCGGATTTGACAATACCGAGATTTCCCTTATGATTGATCCTCCGCTTACTACCGTAAGCCAGCCCCGGTATGATATCGGCAGCACAGCCTGCCGCATCCTGCTCAATCTGATCCAGGGGAAAACTCCCGCATCACAGAAGCTCTTAATTGAAACGGACTTAATTATACGCAGCTCCACTTAAGTCCGTTCTCAAATAAAATAACAACTAAAAGGAGAGATACCTATGAAAGACGGAAAATTACAAATCGGAATTATTGGCTGCGGCGGCATTGCCGGCACAAAGCATCTCCCGGGTCTGAAGGCAAACAATGATAAGTGTGATATCATTGCCTTCTGCGATATCATTGAGGAACGCGCAGTAAAAGCAGCCAGGGAATACGGCACCAAGGAAGCCGCGGTCTACACGGATTACAAGGAATTGCTGGCTAATCGTGAGGTGGATGTTGTTCATGTGCTTACTCCCAATGTCTCCCACTGCCCCATCACAGTGGATGCTTTTGCCGCGGGCAAGCATGTGATGTGCGAGAAGCCGATGGCAGCCACCTCGGTGGATGCCGATAAAATGCTTAAAGCTTGGAGGGCCAGCGGAAAACATTTTACGATCGGTTACCAGAATCGCTTCCGCCCGGAGGTTCAGATGTTATTCAACGCCTGCAAAAACGATGAGCTTGGTGAGATCTATTACGGAGAAGCCCGGGCAATCCGCCGCCGGGGTGTACCTACCTGGGGTGTCTTTCCTGATAAAGCGCTTCAGGGCGGCGGTCCTCTCATCGACATCGGAACCCACGCCCTGGATCTGACCCTATGGATGATGGACAATTACAAACCGGTGTCCGTTACCGGCAGCGTATTCTATAAATTAGGAGGGCTTAAGCAGGCTACCGAGGGCAATATCTTCGGACCCTGGGATCCTGACACCTATGAGGTAGAGGATTCCGCTTTCGGATTTGTCAAAATGGAGAATGGCGCTACCATATCGGTACAAGCCGCCTGGGCCATCAATCTTATGGAATCCAGAGAAGCCTCCACCACCCTCTGCGGCACCAAGGCCGGCGCAGAGATACACTCCGGTCTCAGCCATCCCAAGGACAAACTTTTCATCAACCGCGGTCACAACGGCCTGTTAACCGATGAACAGTTAAGCCCCATGGGTAATGTAGCATATTTTGGTGCCAACGCGAAAGAACCCGGCGTGGCAGAGGCCAGCCAGTGGCTGACCGCTATCCTGGAAAACGGCGAGCCTTTGGTAAAGCCCGAGCAGGCCTTTGTGGTGACTCAGATACTGGAAGCAATCTATCAATCCTCCGAGACCGGAAAAGAAGTATACCTTTCCTAACCTAGATAAGATTGAATAGCATGAGTACATAGCAACTATATTAACCGTTTTTTATACAAGGAGGGAATGCAATGAAAGAATTGAAGCTGGGAATCATCGGTTTTGGCTTCATGGGAAAATGGCATTATAACCATGCCGGCAAGCTGGACAACATTAAAGTAACTGCGGTATGTGATATTGACCCCGATAAGCTCTCCGCCGCAGAGGAAGGAGTCTCGGTCTATACGGATTACCATGCATTATTGGAAGACCCCAATGTGGAAACCGTCATGATCAGCGTTCCGAACTATCTTCACCGTCAGGTTGCAGTGGCTGCGGCAAATGCCCGCAAAAACATTATTGTTGAAAAACCGGTTGCCATGAACGTGGAGGAGTTTGATGCGATCGAGGAGGCCGCCAGAAGAAACTGCGTCATCTTCACCATCCACCAAAACCGCCGCTGGGATAAGGATTACCTGATCGTTAAAAAAGCCTTCCGGGAGAACCTGCTGGGTAAGGTTTTTCATATCCAGTCTTCTTTATATGGCATCTTCGGTCTTGTCCACGACTGGCATGTTGAAAAACGGCTTGGCGGGGGTATGATGTACGACTGGGGTGTACACCTCATCGACCAGCTTCTGGACCTGATCCCCGGCAAGGTTACCAGTGTATCTGCGGATATCAGAACCATCGTCAACCGGGAGGTGGATGACTATTATCGGCTGCTATTTCATTTTGAAGACGGCCATACCGCCTGTATCGAATTGGGAACCTATCTGCTTAAGCCTGTACCGCGCTGGTATGTGGCCGGAGAGAACGGCACTCTTTCCATTGATAATTTTCTTGGGGAAGGCACAATATACCGGAGCAGCGGCTTACTGGAAAAGCTGCCGGAGCAGCCTGCCAATGTCGACTCAGGGCCTACCAGAACCTTTTCCACCAAGCCTGACGGAATCGTATTTACCGAGGCCTTGCCAGAGGCGGCAGGCGAATGGAATGATTTCTTCCGGAATTATCTTCAGGTAATTAATAATGAAGCGGAGCTGATCGTAAAGCCCGAGCAGGCACGCCGCGTACTGGCCTTAATGGAAGCAGCATGGAAAGCCTCGGAAGCAGGAAAATCAGTGGACTTTGAATAATGTAATGTTGCCGATTTTAAACCGGCAGCATAGGGTCAACTCTTTCTTCCTCGATATAGTATAAATAAGGTTCTGTAGCGTATGACAAAGAGCTAAAAATAAGAAACGGACGGATGGTAAAATACCATCCGTCCGTTTCTTTATCCGTTTCATTACCAATAACCTTCAGACAATTAAATTGCTCATGTTAAAGGCTTTAACACCAATTAACCCAAACTTCACCTATCTGCGAAGGGAGTGGTGCATACATATCCGAATCTACATGATGCGCTACTGCCTCAGAAGGTTGAGAATAAGCTCCACACTGCCCACATTATATCCCGCGCAGGCATAGGTGCCGACCAGCCCTTTTTGCAGCAGGATAAGGACCGGAAGCTTTTCCGCATCCACATGCATCTCTGCGGCTGCTTTTTCCGAATTCCTATGCTTGTCATAATACAGTTCAATTCCGGAGAGAGTCTTAAGAACCCGGCTCAGGGTTTCATTTCTCAGTTCTCCCGGATCCCGCAGCACCATAATCATTCTGACGGCGGCTTCGTTCCAATGGTCTGCGGAAGCCAGCAGTTCATTCAGTACATGCTCGGTAGGCTCCGCACCCACCCCAAGGAAAGCAAGAATCACAGGCTGCTCGGTCATGAGCCCGGAAATCATATGTTCTTTTCCGACCGTATCCTGTATCTCAAAATCCTTCAGGCCGTAACTCAACCGAGTACTCTCCTCCCTGTTTTCCCAAAGTACCATTTCCACGGATTTTTGTTCCCCGCGTTCAAGGCAAAATACCCGCCGAAGAGTTTGCTGGTCCCCACCAGGCATGCGCAGCGAAGTAATCAGACGGTAGTTTCCCGGCTCCAGCACAAGCTCCAGAGCATTATTTTCAAAGGAAAGGTCTTCGTAATTCAGTGTTTCAAAATGTACCCCTTCCAATTTACCAATCGTCCAGTTCTGGAAATAATTCCATTTCTTATCGTCCTTTGCCTTCAAAACAACGGTTGCCATATCCTCTTTTGCAGGCTTTTTTGCTTCCCGTCCCTCTGTAAAGCCTTCAGGTACGGTAAAAGCTCCCTCCTTCAGATATTCCGGTGCCAGCGTAACATCATTCAGCCTGGCCGGAAGGTTCAGGCTCCGGCAGATTGCAGCAAACAGGATTCTCTGAGCCAGAGGATTGCCCTGCTTCATTCGCAGACATCCGATGGGGGTGGCACAGATGGTCCTGTAATCCACTTCCGGATCATAGTGTATGGTATCTTTAATGTACTTCCAGATCAGCTCCGGATTTTGTATAAAGCGTTCCTTCTCTTCTTTCTTAAAATATCCACGGATAAAGCTCCGGTAAGGTGTCAGTTCCTCCCGGTGTATTCTCGGACAAAGCAGATACTCCCGATATACCTCTTCGGTCAGGTTCCTTTGCTCACAGTCCAGATGGTCCTCCAGAATACCAGCCTTCAGATCCTTATAATCCTTTACCGCCAGACTGTGGAGCATTCGCCTTCTGTCCGGATTTTCGTCCTTCGTCAGAAAGGCTTGTATTTCTCCGATATTCTCACCGGCTGTACGCAGCATTGCTGCCTCCTCCGGATATGCACCGGCCAGCTTCTCATCATAACAGGCTGCAAAACGCTTTTCCCGCAGCTCATTGGCTTCCTTCAGCCGTCTTGCATTCCGCTCTTTTTGTTCTTCGGTTTCCCGGATCAAATGAATCGGACATTCCTCCGGGGCACAAAACTTAGTCTCTTCCCATTCATCGGTAATCCAGCCCGATTGCTCCGTCGTGCGCTTCAATGCCAGCTCCGTTTTCCCTGTTAACTGAGGAGAGGCCTTCTGCTCCGCAAAGGCATCTTCCTTCCAGGCCCGGATCCAAACATCGCCAAGCCCAATTATGAGACGCGCTTCTCCTTTGCTGTCCGCCTTTAAAGTCACCACCGGAAAATATTCCGCCATGTTGGGAATCTCCACAGCAACAAAGGCACCCGCGGCCGGACAGCCGGACTCGTCCTTTACCGCCACGGTAAATTCTCTCGTCTTCGCATAAAAAGGCGTATTATTGTAATAGGTCAGCAAATCCTCTTTTCCGATGCATTCCTCCGACGGCCTGTTCATAAAATCGGAAAAGGTGCGGCTGTGAATCAAAATCGCACGGTTGGCAGGCCCGGAAAACCAGCCTTTATTCAATACCTCTTCCGGCTCGCAGGCCCCAAGGAAATACCAGGTTCCGCGAAGGCATACTTCCACCCAGGCATGATTATCATCACAATGGGCCCATCTGGGCGTGTAGACCTGACGTGCCGGAATTCCCACACTCCGGTACGCTGTAACCGCGAAGGTTGATTCTTCCCCGCAGCGGCCCTTTCCGCACCGGAACAATGTCATGGGAGAAGCGGTGCGGCTGTCCGTTGCTTCATACACAGCATGCTCGGCACACCAGTAATTAATTTCAATTACGGCTTCCTCCAAGCTCATTCCCTGTATTCTGCCCTGCAACTGCTCATAGAAGAATTTCCGGCAGTCGCTGATATCCTCCGAATTAATACGGTAATACAGTACATGGTGAACGAAGATATCCTCCGGCAGTTCCCGGCACCATTCCACATTCCCGCGAAGCCAGAGGGCGTGCCGCACATAGCTTAGGAAAACCGGAAAGCCGTATTCCCCCGCATCGCGCACCGGCATCGTCCCATAAAGAAAGCGCATCAGAACCGCTTCCTCTTCCGTGCAGGCTTTGAGTGCCTCCTCGATTTCCTTCCACAGGGAGCCATAGTACTTTTTTCTTCCCTGGTATTTATCCAAAGCATATTCCTGCAAATGTACCGAAAACATCCCTATTCCCGCCTTCCTTCCATATGCTTGTCTATTTCCTGCCGGATAAAAGGAACCAGGGTACCAGTCGGATCGCATTTATATTCCCAGAACATAATGCCTCCCAATCCTTTTTCCTTAATATAGGCAATCTTTCCGGCAAGGGATTCCTGATCCTCATAACTGATAAAGGTACTGCCGTCAAACAGATACGGTACCTGGGCTTCCTCGTCCCAATAACGGCGGTAGCCGTTTTTACTGATATAGTTTTTCACCAGACCGCCGTAATCCGGACCGTAGCCGCCGATGGTCCTTGCTTCGCGTCCAAGGCCGTCGCCGCCGCCTTTTATCCCCTTCCAGGCCCTGGAATAAAACGGCACGCCCACCACCATTTTTTCCTCGGGCAGACCTGCTTCCCGGAATACTCTGACTGCCTTATCCATACACGAATCAATCAGATTGCTCCTTCCGGGATAAAGCGCCGCATGATGACCCGTTACTGTCTGGAAGCCTCCCTGAAGATCATAGGTCATAAGCTGAACATAATCCACATAGCGGGAAACCTCCTCCAGATTCGTCTGCATGGTAAAATATGTATCCCCTCCGGCTGCTATGGTCAGCAGCCGCCCGGATCCCAAACTGTCCAACTTTTCTCTCAGCGTCTTCAAAAGCAGGGTGAAATTCTTTTTATCCTCCCGGTGGGACTGTATTCCCGCAATGGAAGAGCCAGGGTACTCCCAGTCAATATCCAGACCGTCCAGACCGTATTTTATGACCAGAGCAGCCGCACTTTCCGCCAGCTTCTCCCTGCCCTCCTTTGTCATAGCGGCCTGCGAGAAGCCGTCCGCTCCCCAGCCGCCCACCGAGAGAAGAATCTTAATATTGGGGGAAATACCGCGAATCCGCTTCAGGCCCTCCTGACTGCCCTTCGCATTCCACACCACACAGTCCTCCTGCACCTGTGCAAATGCCACATTAATCACATCCAGGCACCGGATATCCTGCTCCCGTATTCCTGACAGATCTTTCGTACCTACATAACCTATTACTTTTTTCATCTTTTATTAATTCCTGTCCTGTTATATTTTTCTCATTCCTGCACATGTTTTTTTACACATTCAAGTTTGCGCTGAGGATCGCCCGGGTACAAACATTTCCATGGGAAGGTGCTTTCCTTTACATGGTTCCCGCCAAGATTCCCTTTACATCTCCAGCTGATATACCCTGGCAATCGGCGCAGCCGTTTTATCATAACAGGGGGGCTTTACCATAATACCGCCCGGGTTGCAGGTAAAGGAGACCTTTTCTCCGGTGTCCAGCATGGTCACATTCCTTACTTTTCCTTCATAGGGCAGCCATACCGCATCGGGAACGGCAGTTCTCTCTTCCGCGAACAGTTCGAAGGCATATACGGTTCCCTCTTTTCTGGTAAAAGCGATATTCTCCTTTTTATATGGTGCACAGACTCTGGTACCATAGATGGCCTCACCGAATACATTCAGCCATGCTCCCATTCCCTTTAAGGCTGCCACCGCCCCCTTCGGAAGCCGTCCGTCGGGCTGCGGTCCTACATTGATCGCCAGATTTCCGCCCTTTGCCACGATATCCGTCAGCAGATGGATTACCTCCCTGGGAGACTTATAGGTATCTTCATAGGCAAAGGAAAATGAGGTTCCAAGGGTAATACAGCTTTCCCACGGCACTCCCAGGGGTTTCTCCGGTACGCACTGTTCGGGTGTAATGTAATTCTCATAGGGGCCTCCGATGGTTCTGTCAGCGCACAGCATTCCAGGCTGCCATGTCCGGATTTCATCAATTACCTCACCAAGACGGATATCCTGTCCCGCCTGCTCACATACCCAGCCGGCATCAAACCACATAACATCCAGCTTTCCATACCGACTTGCCAGCTCCTTGATCTGATTCCCGGTAAATTCCACAAATTTCTCCCATTCCCCGGGATGCTCTGCCGGTACATAGGAAGGTCCCCTCCACATATAATCTCCTCTAGGATAGCCCTTGGCCCAGTAACTGTCAATATGCCAATCCGCTTTGGAGAAATAGGCGGCTATGCCGATCCCCTTCTTTCGGAAGGCCTCGAATAAATGCCCGCAGATATCCGCATATTTATTGGTATGGTAGGGACAGTCCTCCCCTGTGATCTTATAATCAGAGTACCGGGTATCCCACATACAAAAACCGTCATGGTGCTTCGTGGTGAATACCAGATAACGGATCCCTGCCTCCGCTGCAATCTCCGCCCACTTCTCCGGTTCAAAGCGGATTGGATTAAAGGTCTGATTCAGCCCGAAATACTGCTCCTTGAATTCCTTTGCACTGGCCTCCCAGTCAATTCCCGTTCTGGACCACTCTGCATCCGCATCCGAAAGTGCCCAGGACTCTACAATTCCAAGCTGGGAATAGGGACCCCAGTGCATCATCAAGGCCAGCTTCTGATCCTGGAACCACTCCAGCTTTTGAAGAACCTTGGCATCCGTGGGCCATACATATTCGTCGGCGGCACTGTAATTATGTACGCCCTGATGTATCTCTTCCCTCGTTTCTGCTTCCCCGGTCTGCTCTATTTCAATTTCTGTTGCCGTTATTTTCTTTATCTCTTCTACCACAGAATCCGAAGTTATCTTGTCTTCCATATCCGCTACCTGCTCCTTCTTCTTAATTTTTATATTTATGGTCTTATGATTGCTCTCCTTTTTCCGGGGGCATACCAGCAAAATTTTCAGGTGGTCAGTCGTTGTTGGTTACTACTTCCCCATGGCCCAGATTGTAAGTAATCTCGCCTTCCAGCTCTACCTTCAACACGGTAGCAAAAGGATGAATCTGCATATCTCCCGCCCAAATCCAAAGGGTTCCGGGAATGCCGCTCCAGGGTAATGCTCCCGTATAGGTAAACTTTAATTCCTCCCGGCTGTGGAGCACCGTAACCCGTTTCACCGGCGTTTTGATCCCTTTCACACATAGTGCCTCCGCCGGTTTATCATATACGAACAAATAGATGGTTTTTCTGTCCGCGGACAGGGTGCTGCCTCCCAGAAACTGCTGGTAGCTTAAGCCTTTGCCCGTTTCATATACCGCTTCCTCATGATCATGAATCCAATTGCCCAGGTCCAGCAGTACCTGTTCCTGGCGTTCATCCAGGGTACCATCCTCCTTCGGGCCTATATCCAGCAGCATTCTGCCGCCCAGCGTAATACAGTCGCAGAACATCCGTACCATCTGCCCGCTGGTCTTATAATCATTGTCGGAGGGACGGTAGCCCCAAGAATCATTGATGGTCGTGCAAAATTCCCATTCCCCATCCGGTCCGTAGAGGGGAATTCCCTGTTCCGGCGTCTGGTAATCTCCATATCCCTGCATCCGGGAATTTAAAACCACATTGGGATTCAAGGTATGAAGATATTCGCGGAATTCAGGCATCCGCCATTGTCCGGCACTTCTTTCCCAATCACCGTCGAACCACAGAAGATCCACGGTTTTATAGCCGGTCATCAGCTCTCTGAGCTGATTTTGGTTAAACTCCAGAAACTCCTCCCATTTCCCGTAATCCTCTTCGCCTCCCGCCGGAGAACCATAGATATCCTTCCGGCATTCCTCTTTTTTCATTCCTTCAGGATAGATGCTCCGATAACGGGGATCCGACCAGTCAATCAGGGAATAATAAATACCCACCTTCAGTCCGGCCTCGCTCATCGCATCTATATATTCCTTTACCAGATCTCTGGCCGCCGGTGTCTTTTTCACCACGCTTAATTCACTGTACTTCGTATCAAATAAAGCCACGCCGTCATGATGCTTTGATGTCATAACCGCATATTGCGCACCGGCTTTTTTAAATAATTCGACCCACTTTTTTGTATTATAGCGGGAGGCCGTAAAGCCCTCACACTGCTTCATATAATCCTCATAGGAGATATTTCCGTTGTGGAAGGACCAGGATTCCGACACGTCCCCCACCGCATAAATACCATAATGAATAAAAATACCCAGCTTTGCCTTCCTAAACCACTCCTGCATCATAAAAAATCCCTCTCTTATCTCACACAACGAATGGTGTGCTCTGCGAACCATTCTTATCTCAGTAAGAAAAGCATATTACCGCACGAAACTGTAATATGCTTTTCTCAGGTATTGCTTTTATCAGTTTGAAGCCCTTGCAGTATCAGATGCGTTCTGCTATTCTGCTATTGTCTCAATTCCGCGAATATTAAGCCAGTCTTCCAATCCCAAGGCATAAAGTCCGTCCACATAGCTCTTCCACTGTGCATCATCATTGATATCCTGTTCTCCGGTTACGAACAATGCCTGCTGCTGAATGAAATAATCATTCAGGGCGGAAGCGATATCAGCGTATGTGTCAATTTTATCAATATCAACCCAGAAGGAAGGAACGATATCCTTTGTTAAGTTCGCTTCATAGACCTTCTCCATTGCCTTTTTCTCATCATATAAAGGCTTATCTTCTATGAACTTAAATCCGGCCGGTAAGTATTTGGGAACCGACTGCGGCCATAAATTGCTCCAGCTTACCTTTTCCTGTTCCTCCTCCGGCAGGGTCTTGCTGTCGATGACACGATATCCGTCACCCTCTTTGAACACTACCTTACCTACAGGACCTCTGTTGCATCCGATCCCGTTTTCCAGTTCAAATGCATTATCAAACCAACGTAAAATTATTTCGGGGTTTTTTGCCTTATCTGTGATAACCGCCTGTGTTCTAAATACGCTGAAGCCATTGGTATCTCTCAACCATACGCCTCCCTTATCCGTATTCAGCACAGGAAGAACATCAAACTCGCTCTTTTCTGTGGTCTGCTCAATTCCGGAGAATTCATTGCTTCCATAAGCGATGGATACGCCGTACATGTCTTTATTTCCTTTTCCTTCCCAGGTAGCACTGTCCTGTGTAAAGATTTCCGAATCGATTAAGCCCTGCTTATAAAGACCGTTAAACCAGCCTAAGAATTGTCTGTATTCTGCACTGATGCCGGCGAAAACAACCTTATCCTCTTTGATTCCGATGCCGTACTTATCCATGGGCAATCCAAACCAGCCGGTCATAGCTTCAATATGCTTGTTGTTGGGGTCGGTAGAGAACGGGATTTCATCACTGGGATCTCCGTTGCCATTGGCATCCTGCTCCTTAAAGGCCTTCAGCACCGCTTCAAACTCCTCCGTGGTAGACGGCATCTCCATTCTCAGGTTCGTCAGCCATCTGCCGTTGATATAGGGTGAATAGCCCACAGTTGTATCACCGGTCGCATAAGGGATGGTATAGATATGTCCGTCGGGAGCTGTCATCTTCTCCCTTACTCCGGGCAAATCCAGAATAGCGGTGATATTGGGACAGTATTCAGCGATCAAGTCTTCCAAAGGAATGAAAATTCCCTGCTGTACTCCGTAAGTCAAAATCAAACTGTCCGATAAGGTCCAACCGGCAAGCACGTCTGCGTAATCACCGGAGTTTAAATCCAGATTCAGCCGTTCCTTGGCTGTCTCATAAGGCAGGTGTCTTAATTCTACATCTACGTTTGTCTGCTTCTTAAATTCATTCAGCATGTAGAACTCCCCTGATTCACTGGAATCATCAACAAACAGCGAGAAAGTGTAGGTGCCTTCATCCACCAGAGGAAGCCCCTCCTTATACATCAGGCCGTTCACCTTTCCGCTTTCGTCAACTTCAGCTACCGGTGCAGTGGTAGCCTTGGGCCCGGGATTACTGTCCGCACTTTTTCCGCAGCCAGAGAGTGCCGCCGCACACATCGCTGCAACCAGCAATAAAGCAATACTTTTTCTTTTCATTCATTTTTCCTCCTCTTTCTTATTATTAATTATTTAAATTGCACGGAAATAAATAATTTTTCCTGCAACCCTCAACCTTTTACCGATCCGATCATAACTCCCTTTACAAAGTGTTTTTGTATGAACGGATACAATACCAGCACCGGAACGCTGCTGATAATAATCAGGGAATACTTCATAACCTCAATTAACTGCTGCTTTTCACGGAGCAGAGCCCTGGCTGCTTCCGTGGTCGCCGTCTGGGACAGCGCCGTCTGATTTGTAATCAGGATATTCCTGAGTACCAGCTGGAGCGGATAAAAACTCTTGTCGGAGACATAAAGCAACGCGGAAAAGTAAGCGTTCCAATGTCCTACACCATAGTACAGTACGAGAATGGCAATAATAGCCTTGGATAAGGGAATTGCAATTATAAAGAAAAATCTTCCCTGGGTGCAGCCGTCAATCTCCGCCGCTTCATACAATTCTTCGGAAATATTTGCCTTAAAGAAGGTTCTTGCCACAATCATGTTATATACACTCAAGCAGCCGGGAAGAACTAACGCCCATAGGGTATTCAGCATGTGGAGGTTCTTGACAACCAAATAAGTCGGAATTAACCCTCCCCCGAAAAACATCGTAATCATATAAAACAAAGTAATCGGTTTCTTGCCGCTAAAAACACTTCTGGACAAAGCATAGGCCGTAGGAAGCGTTACCGCCAGATTGACCACAACACCGCTGGCCGTTATAAAAATAGAGTTAAAAAAGCCTCTCATAACCGAGCCATTTCTAAATACCTCTCCATACCCCTTCAGTGTGAAACCGACAGGCCTCCATAAGACTTCACCGCCGGACACGGCACTGGGCCTGCTTAAGGATGAGATGACAACCCAATACAGAGGGTATGCCACAATAAGAAAAACAATTGTCAGAAGAACAAATATCACCGCATCAAAAATGATATCTTCTTTACAACGTTTGGCACCCCCTATATTTCTATTTTTTGTTAACTTTTTCTCTGTCTTCTTCATTCCATCTCTCCTCCTACCATAAACTGTTGCCTGAGATTTTCTTTGCCGCTTTATTTACAATCAAAAGCAAGGTCAGGTTGACCAATGTATTAAAGAGACCAATCGCCGTGGAATAGGATATATCATTGTTAATCAGGCCCACCTTGTACACATAGGTCGAAATAATCTCGGATACTGTTAAGTTCAGGTCATTCTGCAGCAGATAGGCTTTTTCAAATCCCACCGACAGAATGCTTCCGCAGCTCATAATCAGAAGAATTGTGGCCGTAGGCAGAATAGAAGGGAAATCTATGTACCGGATCAGTTGAAGCTTGGTCGCACCGTCGCAGCGGGCTGCTTCATGCAGCTCCGGGCTGATGCCCGACAAAGCCGCGAAGTAAATAACAGAACTCCAGCCCGTACTTTGCCATACACCGGTCCACACGTATATGTGCCTCCAAAATTCCTTCTTTGCCATAAAGTTAACCGCATCGAATCCGAGGGACCGCATAAAACCATTAATAACACCGATATAAGGCGATAAAAACAGGATAATCATACCGCTCATAACAACGGTGGATATAAAATTCGGCGCATAGGTAACAGTCTGAATTACCTTCCTGTATTTCTTATGCCGGAAGGAATTAAGCATTAATGCAAGAATAATGGGCATCGGAAATGATACAATCAATCCGTACAGGCTCAAAATCAAGGTGTTCTTGATGACCGTATCAAAATAGGGAGATTCAAAAAATCTCTTAAAATAATACAGTCCCACCCATGCGCTGTCCCATATTCCCGCCCTGGCATTGAACCTTCTGAACGCGAGCTGGATTCCATACATGGGAACGTAACTGAAGATAAACGTCAATACAATACCTGGAAGGCAAAACAGCCAGAGTGACATATCTCTTTTCAGTACCTGTAACATGCGGCCTTTCTTCTTTTTTGTTTTTGAATTCATACTTCTCTCCTCCGGGCTTCTTTCTAATGAATTATAAACTTCAAATACTTTGAACATTTTTGAACATTTATAAATTTTCCACCATTTAATTATTTTAAAACAAGCTCTTGCATTTACAAATATTCATCATAACTTGTAAGTTATTCATAAAATATTGTTTGTTTTTTACTGTTTTATTGTGGTTTTGATAATTAGACTTTAACATTAGTTCACTTTATTGTCAATATATTTTGTTAATTTATTTTATTTTTGTATCATCGTATCGTTCTGCGTTATACAATATTATTGCTATTTCCTTACTTTTATGGCTGTTACAAGCCTGAAATATACCTAAAATGCGCTTAAAAATGGGTTTTAAATCTCTGTTTTTACATGTTTTTACCATATATTGCAGACGTTATGTTAACATCATTGAACATTTGTTAATTTTTATTGTAAAAGCTCCCATAAGATGCTATAATCAAAATATATTCGGTTCTGTGCGCAGCACACGCGCTGTCCCGTAAATACAAATTTCACGCAGAAAAGAGGCATGCTATGAATTCTATAAGAATCCCGATCCCCGCAGTAGATTTTAATCCGCCTGTTTATCATTGCCGCCGAGCTGAAAAGCCCTTTCATTTGGATGGAAGACTTGACAAACCCTTTTGGGAAGATGCACCTTTTACCAGCACTTTTTTAGACATTGAAGGAGAGCACATGCAGAGTCCGCGTTTTCTGACCCGGGCTAAGCTGCTCTGGGATGATGAGAACTTATATATCGG
>JAEZFH010000367.1 GCA_023437885.1 Bacillota bacterium
GTTCATCATCCAGAGCGTTAAATCAAGTGCATGGGTACCGATATCGATCAACGGTCCTCCGCCCTGCTCCTCTTCATTCAAGAATACTCCCCAGGTGGGAACCGCACGTCTGCGAACCGCATGCGCACGGGCATAATAGATATCACCCAAATCGCCATTATCGCAAGCCGTCTTAAGATACTTGGTATCCTGACGGTAACGGTTCTGATAGCCTATGGTGAGGAGCTTGCCTGTCTCCTTGGCAGTTTCCAGCATCAGCTTTGCTTCTGCATAGGATTTTGCCATGGGCTTTTCACACATAACATGCTTGCCGGCTTTCATCGCTGCGATCGAGATAAATGAATGGGACTTATTCGGAGTCAGTACATAGACTGCTTCCATATCACTTTCCTTTACCAGATCAGCATAATCGGTATATACGCGGGCATCCTCCGTGCCGAATTTCTGCTTTGCAGCCTCTGCCTTCTCTCTGACGATATCACAGAAGGCAATAATCTCAAAATTACCGTTCTTCTGAATAGCAGGTAAATGCTTTTGATTCGCAATTCCTCCGCAGCCAACGATACCTATTTTAACCTTTCTCATAGATCAAACCTCCGTTATTATACAATTTATCTTCCCTAGAACCAACGGCGGCGCCATAGCCGCCGAATTTGCTACATATAAGAGCAGTTCGGCTACCAGCCCAGAGAACGAAGATATTCTCTGCTTAAGCGGGCATCCTCCATGGCTGAATATTGCGTGTGTCTGTCCTGCTCTACAACTACCCATTCACTGGCTCCTGCAATTGCCTGCTCCAGAATGGCAGGGAAGTCCTGGACTCCCTTACCCACTGCGCAAAATTCAAAGCTTTCCTCCAAGCGGTAATCCTTCAGATGCACTACAGGCAATCTGCCGGAATACTTCTTCATATAGTCTGCGGGATTCTCACCGGCAAACTTAGTCCAGCAGGTATCCAGCTCCACCTGAAGCACATCCTCATCATAGGTGCGGTACATGTAATCCAACACATACTCCCCATCCTCGGTCTTCAGGAACTCGAAGTCATGATTGTGGTACATAAGTGTAATTCCAACCTTCTTACATGCCTGGGAGATTGCCGGTATGTTCTTCATAAATTCTGTAAAATACTCCGAACCATAACGCTGATCCTCCAGTAAATAGGGAATTGCAATATATTTACAGCCAATTACCGCATATTGGTCGGCTGTTCCCTGCATATCCTGCAGGAATTCCTGATAAGCCACATGAGCGGATATCGGAGTTAAGCCAGTTTCTTTAAGAATATCTCTGATTTCCTCCGGGCTGTAACCATACAGACCCGCCAGCTCCACACCGTCGTAGCCCATTTTCTTCACTTCCTGCATTGCTGTTACAAAATCACGTTCCGCATCCTCCCGAATGGAGTATACCTGAAGCGCAACCGGTAATGTATTCATATGGAACTCCTTTCAGCTGAACTTCCTATTCGAAATATATAACCTGCTTCTTATCCGAGGATTCAAAAATAGCTTCCATCAACTTCATAACCCTCATTACCTCGGGCAGTTTGATCTTCTGCTCCTCTTCTCCTGCGATTGCCTTCATAACATTACGATAGAAATCCCTGATATCACTCTTTACAATATCCAGAGCTTCCGTACTGATGGTATCTTCTCTACGGGGAGCCATCGTCTTCGTAAGACCTGCTGCTGTACGAACAGGAACCACATCCTCCTCATTCTTTCCAACCGCACGCACGATCCGACCCTTCAGATCCCAATCCTCTATAATTGCCGTACCGTTCTGACCGATCATATACCATCTAGGCAGTGAGATAAAATTGCTGGTTCCAACCTCTACCAGCACCTCGACACCGTTCTCAAAGCCCAGATGTGCTGTAAATCCATCATCTACCATGGTGTTGGTGATGTTGGTTACTGTTGAAAACACCGTCTTCAGCTTTGTAGTACCCATCATCTGAAGGATCTGGTCCAGGAGATGAACTCCCCAGTCCAGAACCATACCGCCGCCTTGTTCCTTCAGCTGGCGCCAATCTCCCGGGATACCTCTGGAGCCATGTACCCTGGATTCTATCCGGAATACCTCTCCCAGCTTCTGCTCTTCATATATCTTCTTCATCGTCAGATAATCTTCATCCCAACGGCGATTCTGATGAACTGTGAATAATCTTCCCGTCTCCTTAGAAACATCCATCATCTCCTGTAAATCAGAAGAATTCAAGGTAACCGGCTTCTCGCTTACCACATTCTTACCGGCACGCATTGCTGTAATTGCAATGGGCTTATGAAGATCATTGGGTGTTGCTACCAGTACCATATCGATCTGTTCATCCTTCAAAAGCTCTTCCAGGCTGTCATAGCTATGCACGCCGACTTCTTTTGCATAAGTCTTACGGGCATCATCAATGTCATAGATTCCAGCCACTTCTAATCCGTCAATGGTTTCGATGGTTTCCCTGTGCCAGTTGCCCATGCCGCCAAAACCAACAATACCAATCATATAATTATTACCTTTCATTCCTTAATGCCTCCATATCAGTTCTTTTTATCTGGTTCTTAAAGTCAATTTCTGCCGTTCAAAGTTAGCCTAAAAGCAGCCTTCGCCTGATATGCGAAGGCTGTCAGCCATATAATTGACTTCGGTAAAATACCTGCAGATGCCGGACTATGCCCAGAACATCTCGCCTCTTCCTTCATAAATCAATACATTCTTCAAGAAGTTGATTGCCTTCACCAAACCTTCTCTGCCGGACATCAAGCCGTCTTCATGCTCAATACTGAGAGCATGGTCATATCCTGCCATACGGAGCTCGGATACAATTGCCTTCCAGAATTCCTCTCCGTTACCATATCCCACGGATCTGAAAATCCAGGAACGACTGGTTTCATTGCCGTAATGACCCGTATCCAATACACCGTTCACTGCGGTATTATACTTGTCCACCTTGGTGTCCTTTGCGTGGAAGTGGAAGATCGCTCCGGCCTTGCCTAATTCGCGGATGCTGGCACAAGGATCCATACCCTGCCAGATCAAGTGGCTGGGATCAAAGTTAGCTCCAATCTCGGGTCCTACTGCTTCCCGAAGCTTGAGCAAGGTGCTTGTATTGTATACACAGAAGCCAGGGTGCATCTCAAGTGCGAACTTTGTTACACCATGCTCCTTAGCAAATGCTACCTTCTTCTTCCAGTAAGGGATCAGAACCTCGTTCCACTGATACTCTAAAATCTGAAGATAATCCTCAGGCCAGGAGCAAGTTACCCAGTTAGGCATCTTGTCCTCAGGGCTGCCGCCGGGGCATCCGGAGAAGGTGTTAATAATGGAAATTCCCAACTTTTCCGCTAACAGAATGGCCTTGGTCAGATCCTCTTCAAACTTGTCGGCAATCTCTTTCACAGGATGAACCATATTACCATGACAGCTGAGTGCACTGATTTCAAGGTTATGCTTCTGAATCGTAGCTTTAAATTTGTCCAATTCCTTCTCGTCATTTAGCAATATATCCGGATTACAATGTGCTCTTCCGGGATATCCGCCGCAGCCTATCTCCACGGTCTGTACACCATTTTGCGCTAAGAACGCACATGCCTCGTCAAGATTCTTGTCTCCTAATACAACTGTAAATGTACCTAATTTCATTGACTTTCCTCCTATTTTATCACATTTTAATTAAATTTTACAATCAGGCAGATAATTTTGCTATGGATTTCTTGCTGAATATACATACTATCTTGCTATATCCAGATCACTCCTCCAAAATCAGACCCATAAATAGGAAGGAGCATATCCATAATATTTACGAAACAAACGGCCAAAATTATTATAGTCGGTAAAGCCGACCGCTGCTGCCACTTCCGATACTGTCATTTCCTTCTGCTCCAGCAGATGGTGCGCCGTTTTTAGACGGACTTCATTAATGTAATTGAGCGGACTCTGTCCCAGGCTTTCTTTAAATAAGTGACAGAACCGGTATTCGCTTAAATGAATCATTTCCGCAAGAGTCTGTACCTTTATCGCCTCGGTATAATTTTCCTGAATATATCTTAAAACCATATTCAAACGCTTCAGATTCTGAATACGCCTGATATTCGCCCGGTCAGAGAGACTCACTACAACACAATTACGGATCAGATACGTGATCAGCTCATATATCTTTCCCCGCATTGCCATCTTGTATCCAACCTGCTTCACGACCTCCTCCTGATAGATCTCCTCCATCAGCTTGCGGATATTCTCATCGGTATCAACCAGGGACTGGAAAATGACATTGCAATTGGCAATCTCTTTGGAGAAGGACGCCATCTCGAAGATAATTACCAGTGCTTCAAAATCCTTCGTCAGACTCAAGCCTTCATGAAGCTCGTTGCTGTTAATAATTACCAGACTGCCCTCTTCCATATGAAGCGGTTTGTGATTGCAGTAAAAGGTTCCCTGTCCCTTCAGAACATAATGAAGCTCAATATGCTCATGCCAGTGGGGATAACAGAAAAATCCGGTCCTTTTAATCTGGTTCTTGAACATCTGAACCGGAAACTCCTTGTCATTTATTATTTTTTTCTCATACAGACTCATATCATGCATTGAATTGTCACCCGCTTAATAAATATTTGACACCATTTGCTCATCAGCTTAATTGTACCAGAAGCTATTATGTTTTTCAACGGAATCACCGATCGATACCGCAAAAAAAGAACTGCTTCCGTTTAAGAAACAGTCCCCATGACAGTAGATCATGAACATAAAACATGTTCATGATCTCCAGCTCCGATCGTATGCTTGCGAGCAAGCTCGCCGTGCGAGTGCTTTTCTCGCACTATGCTCACTACGCTTTTATCATATAGTATTCCTGAGACTAAAATAGCAAATCTGATTTTTTCTTAAGTAATTTAGCACCGTTCAGTATTAGCAAAGTACCGGATACAATTCCTGCAACTATTAATAAAATTCCCATAACAAGATTCCACACACCGACCGACTTCATTGTGTGATAGATTTTCTCCATCATTTATATCCCTCCTTTATCCATCGCAATATCTGTTGCTTGTTCATTATACCATGTCCGCAAGCGTCCATGGTATGGCACTTCGTGCCAGGATGCGCACTACGCTCCGCTCCGGCGCCGGTATCATGTCTGACGACATTATACTATGTCCGCAACCGTCCATGGTATGGCACTTCGTGCCAGGGTGTGTACTTATGTGCATACTTTATTAAAGTATACACACGCAAACATATACATACGCATATGCCGGTATCATGTCTACGACACACCGTACTGCTCATAATATGCATCAATTGCTGATTTTAATGTATCATTAATAACTATTTTGCCCTGATACGGGCGATTATACAGATGCTCCACCACTTCCCGCATTGTAACAATGGCTGTAGTTGCGATACTATAATTTTCTTCGATTTCAGAAAGAGCACTTTTACTGCCCTGTCCCCGCTCCATACGGTCTACGGAAACCACCAGCCCCAGGACCTGAACCTTTGCCTGAGCCGCCAGTATCGGCATCGTCTCCCCGATGGAGGTGCCTGCCGTAGTTACATCCTCAATGATGATTACCTTGTCACCGTCCGTGAGCGGAGACCCCAGCAGGATGCCCGTATCACCGTGATCCTTCACTTCCTTACGGTTGGAGCAAAACTAGATATCCTTTTGATAAAATTCACTGAGTGCCATTGCAGCTGCAACACTTAACGGTATTCCCTTATATGCAGGCCCGAATAAAACATCGAAATCCAAACCAAACTTATCGTTAATTGCTCTGGCATAATATTCGCCAAGCCTTCTTAACTGCGCACCTGTTCTGTAGAAGCCCGTGTTCACAAAGAATGGAGTCTTCCGTCCGCTTTTCGTTGTAAAATCTCCGAACTTCAGCACTCCGCAATCAACCATAAATTCTATAAACTCCTGTTTATACTGTTCCATACTTTTCCTCCTGCATTTTTCATTGTATCACAAATTAGTAGAAATAATAATACCTATTCCACATTATTTTTAGAAATTTATACTTTATTACAGCTCAGGCTGCGCATCCTATCTCCTTTTTGCGCAGACTAAACTGTAGCAATTTATTTCACACAGCCGATAATTTCCCTAACATCCGGAATATCATACTGTTTCATATATTCCTCTATTCCTTCCAGAACCTCTATCGTTGCTGAGGGATTGATGAAATTAGCGGTACCGACCGCAACCATGCTGGCACCTGCCATCATAAACTCCAGCGCATCCTCTGCACTGGATATGCCTCCCATTCCGATGATCGGAAGCTTCACCGCATGAGCAACCTGGTATACCATGCGAACAGCAACCGGCTTAATTGCGGGTCCTGAGAGTCCTCCGGTTTTGTTGGCAAGCAGACAGGCACGGCGGTGAATATCTATCTTCATTCCTGTCAAGGTATTGATCAGGGATAGGGCATCGGCACCACCGGCCTGCGCCGCACGGGCCATCTCTGCAATATCCGTTACATTGGGACTCAGCTTCATAATAATTGGCTGCTTAGCGCGTTTTTTAAGCTCGGATGTGATTGCCTCCACACAATGTGGGTCCTGTCCGAAAGCAATTCCGCCCTCCTTGACATTGGGGCAGGAAATATTTATTTCCAGCATGTCTACATCACAATCTGCGAGCCGCTCCACCACCTCGCAATATTCCTGGGTTGTCTTACCTACAACATTTACGATTATCCTGGTGTCGTATTTTCGTAAAAATGGAATATCTCTTTGGATAAAAACGTCCATTCCCGGATTCTGAAGGCCGATTGCATTCAGCATTCCCCCATAAGCTTCCGCCACCCGGGGTGTGGGATTTCCCGGCCATGGTACGCTTGAAACTCCCTTTGTAGTCACCGCTCCCAGCCTGGACAAGTTCACATAGTCACTGTACTCCATTCCGGAGCCAAAGGTGCCGGAGGCTGTGGTTACCGGATTCTGAAACGTGACTCCGGCGATTGTTATCTTCATGTTCATAGCTCCACCTCGTATGCATAAAAAACAGGGCCATCCTTGCAAATGCGTTTATTATGGACATTACTGTGATGATCCACATCTCTTGTCTTGCAGACGCAACCAAGGCAGGCTCCGATTCCGCAGGCCATTCGTTCTTCCAGGGACAGCTGGCAGCGGATTCCCTTCTCCAAAGCATAAGCCTGGATACCCCGAAGCATGGGAGTGGGCCCGCAGGCAAAAATAATGTCTGCTTCCAGCTTATTCTCCTTAAGAGCATCCAGCACATTACCCCTGGTGCCTTTGCTTCCGTCCTCTGTTGCTATATAGACCCTGCCGTAGGGTATAAATTCTTCTTCCAGAAATGTTATATCACGGTATCCCAATACCATCTGCTTTTCACAGGTTAACTGCTTTGCCAGTTCCAGCATCGGAGGAATACCAATCCCGCCGCCGATCAAAAGTGCCTTTTTTCCTTCCAAGGTAAAACCATTCCCTAAGGGTCCCATAACCTCTGCCGTATCCTGCGGTCTCCATCCGGCAAATTCTTTCGTTCCGGCTCCGGCAACCCGGTATACCAGCCGAATCAGTCCCTGCTCCCTGTCAACCTCACAGATGCTGATGGGCCGTGGAAGCAGTCTGCTTCTGTCCCCGCAATATAAGGAAACAAACTGGCCAGGTTCCGCTGCGGCTGCAATCTCTTCCGCTTTGATCCATAAACTGTAGATATCTTTTGCAAGCATCGTCTGTTCAGTGATTTCAAATCTCTTTTTTAACGCTACGGACATATCATTTCTCCTATGAATAATGATGAACTTATGTATGAGGCTTCATAACTGCATAAATAATCAAGGAAGCATCCCTTCCACTTGTATCTGTCGTGATATTCTTTGATCAGCCTTACTTATTCCGTACATTATAACTTAATTTCAGCAGCTCTACAAGGTCTTTTTTAGGTGAGTTATCATGAGGATTTTATCAGATAACGTTATGGAATTAAAAGCTGATATGGAATTAATGCGATTTGAGTAAGGGATCGAGCAGACGTGTCCGTACTTATTGCATGACAATAAGGGCTGTCCTTAAATCATTTCCAAGAACAACCCTTATCCATCTTAATAATTAATAAGTATTGATAGAATAACTAAAGCTTATGCCTTATTTTTTCTTTTTTTGTCGAATAGAAGCATACCTGCCGCAGATAGGCAAGCCAGGATGGCCCATGACAACTGCTGACTGCTTTCACCGGTTTTCGGAAGGCTTTTAACATTTTTCGGTCCCTTGAGAGAGCTGAAGTCCATACTGGTAGTATAAACATTGCCCTTTTTATCTGTAACCGTCAATTGCAGCGCATACTCCGTACCTGCCTTTAAATCTGTAAGCTTAATGCTAATGCTCGTATTTCCGTTAAACTGCTTGGGGTCCAATTTGGTCCAGGACTTCTCTCCTGCTGCCTTATATTCGACGGATACGGTATATTTCCCTTTTCCTTTAATATATCCGCCTATAACCACACCCTTATCCGAAGCTAACGGCTTATCAAAAGTAACTTGATACGGTTTTGTATTCTTTGGATTCTTCCCACCGCCGCTTTCATCATCATCCAGGGCTTTTTCTCCTGTCTTTGATCCGGGTACTTTCGGATTCAAAGGTGCAGAGTCTTTACTGTCAGGAAT
>JAEZFH010000204.1 GCA_023437885.1 Bacillota bacterium
AGGTATCTTGCACTCATCATTAATAATCTGATTTTTTGCTATGATGTTCCGAGTATTGTTCTTGATGGTTATGTGATAGATTTGCTCGGAGATGGGGTAATGAAAGAAACCCAGAGGAAATTAGATAAAATTTGTTACAAGCCGGTTCGGATAAAGAAAAGGAATGTGGTTTTTCCGGGTGTATCCGGCGGAGCATTGTTAGCAAGTAATCTATGGCTTGATGAAATTTTTTAGACTTGAATTCAGAACAACCTTAGGGGGTTTTTATGTTAAGTAATATGGAAAAAAATGATATTCAGTTTAATGTCTTTTTGGGATTTGACGGATTTGTGGATCGGATATTAAAACCCATCAGGACAAAGACGAATACAAGGATCGTCCCGTTTCAAACAATGCAGGAATTTTCCTCTTATATAGGAGACAAAAGCGGAAAAAGCTGCAGTATTGACCTGGAAACCATGGAGGAAAAAATAGGCGGAAATATGCCTATCGCAGCCAATGCTCTGGGAAATCTGGGATGTCAGGCTATTTGTATCGGTGCTCTCGGATATCCGGAAATCAATCCGATTTTTAAACAGATGAGCTCAAATTGTAAATTGATGTCCGTATCTGATCCGGGATATTGTGACTCCTTAGAATTTGATGACGGAAAGCTGATGCTGGCCAGCAATACTTCAATCGACAGATTAAATTATGAGCAAATAACATCTGTGATAGGAGAAGATGACCTGGTAAAGTATATCAATCAATGTGATGCGGCAGCTTTTTTTAATTGGGGTGAGATGCTTCATAGCAATGATATATGGCAAAAATTTCTGGATCATATTATTCCGAAGTGCACCTTTTCCAAGAAGAAAATTATGATGATCGACTTTTCTGATTTTTCTAAAAGAGAAAATAGTGAAGTGATGAAAATGGTAGAACTTGTGAATCGATATGCAGAGTATTTTGATATTACAATTAGCTTAAATGAAAATGAATTAGATCTATTCTCTGATAAATTAGGTTTTAGTGAAACGGGTGCGCCGCTGGAAGAGAAGATAAAAGCGGTATCCGGAAAGATTAATTGCAGGAATTTTGTGGTTCATCTATTAGAAGCATCTTGTTATATTGAAGATAATCAAATATATACCGTAAGGAAAGAAGTAATTAATAATCCTAAAATTATTACGGGAGGAGGGGATAATTTTAATGCGGGATTATTATATGGGCTTTTATTAGAACTTGATATCAGTCAGGCAATAAAAGTCGGGTCCGGTCTATCCTGCCTTTATGTAAAGGATGGACAAAATGTCAGCTTATCAAAACTAAAGCAATATGTTGCAGATTATAATGAGAATTGGAAGAAGGGGATGTAATTATGAGAAAAAAACTAAAAATTGCGATTATTGGTGCAGGAAGTGTTTCTTTTTGCCCCACTACAGTTTCCGACATTTTAAGAAACGAATCCATTCATGAAGCGGAGCTTGAGATTGCGCTGATGGATATTAATGAGGAAGCTCTTTCGATTAGTTCACAATTTTGTGAGAAGTTAAGGGAGAAGTACAAAGAGGATGCGGTAATCGTGTCTACGCTGGATTTAAGAGAAGCTCTTACGGGAGCAGATTTTGTTGTCACAGCGATAGAAAAAGATAGATATTTTTATTGGTCACAAGATTTCCACGTTCCGAGAAAATATGGCTTTAGGCAAGTATATGGTGAAAACGGCGGACCAGGCGGAATGTTCCATACCTTGCGTAATCTTGGACCTATGTTAGAGATTGCCGGAGCGATGGAAGAGGTTTGTCCGGACGCATATCTTCTTAATTATACGAATCCCGAAGCAAAGCTGGTAGGCATGATATCAAAAGCAACGAAGATAAAAGTGGTTGGTTTATGCCATGGTGAGCAAATGGGAGTTGATCAGGTAGCAAAAATACTAGGTGTAGCTCCGGATGAATTAGAAACAGAAGTCAGCGGGTTAAATCATTTCGGGGTAATTACCAAAATTACAGATAAAAAAACAGGGAAAGATTTATACCCCGAGCTCAGAAAAAAAGAACGTGAAATTGATAAATTACATCATTGGGATGAAATGGCGTTACCTAGAATGTTGCTTAGAGTATATGGAGTCTGGGTATATCCGGGCACGAATCATATAGGTGAATATGTGGCTTGGAGTGATCAGTTCCTGGCTTCAGCGCAGATGCAATATTTCTATGATCCAATGGTGGAACAGCCCTGGGCAGGTAAAAAGGACGATCCGCTGGAGTTTATTTATTCCATCGGAGGCAGAAGCTGGGAAACGGATGTATCAAAAGCAGAAAAGAAGGATATTTTCTTAGAGGCCTTTAATCCGGATAACAAATACACTCAAAATCATGAATATGGGGTGCCTATTATCGAAGCAATTGCTTTTCATCGTCCTTTAAAAGTAGGAGCAATTAATGTGGCAAACGAAGGCTATTGCCCGGATCTTCCCGATGGAATGGTTGTTGAGGTACCGGCTGTCGTTGACGGATCAGGAATACACCCGGTGAAGACGGGGAGAATTCCTTTAGGCCTCGCATCTATGATGGCAATACAAGGAGCGATTGCTGATTTAGTATATGAAGCATATGTGGAAAAAGATCGCAAGAAATTATTACAGGCTATCTTATTGGATCCGACGGTTTCAAATTACAATAATGCAGTAAATTTGATTAATGAAATGTTTGAATTGCAAAAAGATATTTTACCGGAAATGAACTGGTAGATATAAATTAACTTTAAAGAGAGCCAAAGTCAATTGCACATTGGCTGGAAGGCGAAGGCTTCTGATGTAATGGACTTTAAGATAATTGTACATCGGCTGTAGGACGAAGGTTTCTGACGTAATTGACTTTATGAAGGAGGATATTATGAGAAATAAAATTGTTGCAATAATGCTTATAACGATACTGGCGATTGCTACGGTATTAACGGGATGTGGCAAATCACCATCGGGGGTTGGATCAAAGAAAACAGAATTTAAATTTATTACCGCAATGTCAGATGCAGAACGTACTGAAATTATAGATTCTGTTATTAACAAATTAAAAGAAAAATATCCGAATGTTACTTTTATTAATGATTCCGGAGAGGACTATAATAATAAGGCAAAGCTGGCTTTTAGTTCGGGAAGCGGACATGCATTGGTATTTACAGATGACTTAGGATTAACAGCCCTTCGTGAAGCTGGTTATTTGCTGGATTTAACAAAATATGTTAAGGAAAGAGGCTGGGTAGACAAGCAATTACCCGGAGCAACTGATTTCTATAACCAAAGAACACCGGGAACACAATATACCGTAGGAATGAACTATGCGCCTGTTGTTGTTTACTACAATAAGGATATCTTTGAAGAGTTAAATCTTGATATTCCGACAACGGTAGATGAGTATGAAAATATCTTAAAAGTAGCTGCTGAAAATGGTTATATCGGTGCAGAAAACTGTAAAGATAATATTAATGGATGGTATATTCAAAGCCTTGTTCAAAACAATGCACCCTTTGATGATGTAATGAAATGGTATTATTTAGAAGAGTCAAAAGACACGATGGCAAAAGCCTTTAAGGAATCGGCTCAAACTGTAAAAGAGTGGTCTGATGCAGGATTCTTCCGTAAAGACTATGAAGGGATTGAATATGGAGATGTTCCTTCCTTATTTGGCCAGGGGCAGACAGCGATGTCCTTAGACGGAAACTGGTTCTTATATGACTATGAAAATACCGGATTGAATGTAGGAGTATTTGCATTCCCGGGAACGACAGATAAAGCAAAGGGTAATTATATTATCAATCCGGTGGATGCTGCTTTTGCGGTAAATAAAGATGTAGATGAAACTCAGCTGGCAGTGGCACTTGATTTTATTGATTTAATGTTAACACCAGAAATTGCAGAACAGTGGCTTGCAAAAGGATCCATTCCTTCTTTAAACCATGAGTTTGATGAAAAGGCAGCCAGTCCGTTAACATTAGAGTTAATGAATGCAATTAAGGATACGAAGAGCGGATACTACCTTGATAACGTAAGACCGGGATTCTTGGAATTATTCTTAAAAGAAATGCAATTATTCTTAACCGGTGATCAAAGTGCAGACGATATGTGGAATAGAATTGATGAATTCTGGCATGAGGGTTAGTACAGCGTACTGCAATACGTTGGATGCTTTGCTTATTCTTAGGGAAATAGGTGATTAGATGATAAAAGTAAAAGTTCAGAAAAAGAAAGGTACTGGTTTTGGAGCAATTCCTTATTTATTTGTACTGCCAGGGATATTACTTTTTGTCCTGGTAGCAGTGATACCTGTTGTACAGACTCTGATACTAAGCTTTACCGATTGGAACGGGGTTACAGCTCTGGATCAAGCAAATTTTGTGGGTATCAATAATTATAAAGACATTATTACAGGCCAGGAATTTCGTATTGCGATTAAGAATAACCTACTCTGGGCACTTGTGTCTGTTACCGTACCTATTGGAATTGGATTAATTCAAGCGTCAGTGATTGTAAATAGTAAGATTAAATTTAAGAATTTATTCCAGTTACTATTGTTTTTGCCTCAGATATTGTCAAGCATTATTATGTCAATCATGTGGCTGGCAATCTACGATCCGGCAAGTGGTGTATTGAATGCCTTATTGGACGCAGCAGGTTTAGAAAGCCTGGTGCGTCCGTGGCTGGGCGATAAAAATACGGCAATCTATGCATTGTTGGTAATGAGCATTTGGACTGCATATGGATTTAATACAGTTATCTACTGTACGTCAATTCGAGCAGTAGATCCGGCGATCTATGAAGCAGCAACGATAGACGGAGCAGCTTCTTTGCAGACGTTTTTCTATATAACGATACCTTCCATCAGAAAAACAACCACTACTTTATTGCTGCTTTCACTGATCGGATCATTTAAGGTATTTGATGTGGTGTTCCAGATGACGAAAGGTGGGCCTGGGTATTACACCTATGTTATCTCGTATTACCTGTATCAGTCAGCATTTAATTCCAATAAGATAGGATTCGGTTGTGCAATTGCAGCACTGCTTACAATTTTAGTATTTGTTGTATCCAGAGTATTTTTACGTATCCGAGGGGAGGAGTAAGAGATGAAGCGGGTAAAAACAGCCGGAGCATATTTGTTTTTGATAATTTCATGTTTATTTACTATATTTCCGATGCTTTTTCTTCTCAGCCTTTCTTTGCGTACCAAAGTGGATATAATCAGAGAAGGGGTATTAAGTCTTCCGAAGGTACTCCACTTTGAGAATTATGTTCAAGCATGGGAGACAGGACGGTTTTCAACCTATTTTTCAAATAGTATTATGATATCCGTTATATCGGTAGCGGGGGTAGTGGTGTTAGCTACACTGATTGCATATGCTATGGTTTATTATGATTTTCGCGGGAAGGTCATAGTGAATTCCTTAATATTAATCGGGCTTATCATACCTTTTGAAATTGTGATTATTCCATTGTTTTACAATATGAAATTTGTAGGGTTATTGGGCACGCGTGCACCTGTGTATTTGACTCATATTGCTCTTAATATCCCCTTTTCTGTATTTTTGTTAAAAGGATTTATTAAAGACATTCCGAAATCTTTAGTTGAATCAGCCAGAATTGACGGGGCGTCGGAATTAACTACACTTCGTAAAATTGTTGTGCCGGTTATTATGCCTGCGTTAGTATCAATTGTTATTTTGATATTTATGTGGACTTGGAATGATTTTATGTTATCAAATATTATGTTAAGAGAAGATAAACTGAGGACACTTCCTTTAGGACTTAGCTTCTTTAAAGGCAAATTTTCCAGAGACATACCGTTAACCTCGGCTGCATCAACAATAATAATGACGCCGGTATTCCTGGTTTATCTGGCATTCCAAAAATATATGATTAAAGGATTGACCCTGGGAGCAGTAAAAGAATAAGGCTTATGGCAAGATACTTGTCTTATGATGGCAACGAGTGGCCCGCAAAGCGTGCCACTCGTTGTTTAATAAAAAAGGATGGATAACATGAGAGATTTACGAAAATTAGTTGAGCAAATGACTTTAAAAGAGCGATTGGCAGAAATTACTCAATTATATGGGAATGAAAATGACGAAGATAAAAGCACGTTTATGGGAATAGATTATCGCTTTGAAGCAGAGAAAGAATTAGTAGATAATGTTGGATCTATTTTGGGAGTTGCAGGAGCAAAGAGGCTGAAAGAAGCCCAAAAAAGGCATATGGAATTGTCTGCTCATAAGATTCCGCTCATTTTTATGCATGATATTATTCATGGATTTAAAACCATCTTCCCGTCACCGTTAGCAATGTCATGTACATGGCAACCGGATTTAGTTAAGAGGTCGGCTGAGGTTGCAGCAAAAGAGGCGGCAGTATCAGGAATTCATCTTACCTTTTCTCCGATGTGTGATCTGGCAAGAGATGCAAGGTGGGGGAGAGTGGTAGAGACCAGCGGTGAGGATGTATATCTGAATGGACTATTTGCAAAAGCATATGTGGAGGGATATCAAGGAGATGATATTTCTGATGAATTTAAAATTGCTTCCTGCTTTAAGCATTTTGCGGCCTATGGTATTGCAGAGGCAGGCCGCGATTATAATACGACGGAAGCGAGTGAATATAGCTTAAGGGAGTATCATTTCCCGGCATATAAAGCGGCTCTGGATGCGGGAGCAAAAATGGTAATGACTTCGTTTAATGCATTAAATGGAGTTCCTGCCTCCGGGAACAAGTGGCTATTCCAAGAGATTCTGCGTAAGGAATGGGGATTTCAGGGCACAGTAATTTCTGATTGTACAGCGATTGTGGAACTAATTCATCACGGCTTTGCAGAAGATGAGGCGGAAGCTGCTGAAAAGGCAATAAATGCAGGTGTAGATATTGAAATGGTATCAAACACATTTTACAATACCGCAGAAAGATTGATTGAAGAAGGCAGAATTGAAGAAGTGCAGATTACGGAAGCAGCTTATCGTGTGCTAAAACTAAAAGAAGAACTTGGATTATTTGATAATCCTTATAAAGATGCGGATGAGGAATTAGAAGAGAAATATATTTTATGTAAAGAGCATAGAGAACTCTCAAGAAAAATTGCCAGAGAATCTATGGTTTTGCTTAAAAATGACGGTATTTTGCCACTAAGGGAAGATAGTAAAAATCAAAAAATAGCCATAATTGGGCCGCATGCAGATTCTGGAAAGACATTAGATACATGGTCAATCTATGGAGATGAAGAGGAATGTACTACATTAAAAGCAGCATTGGCAGGAAGATTAGGAACGGAATGCATAGAGGCCTTGGAAATAACAGATGAAAATGAAGATAAATTGAAGGAAGCGGTAAGGCTTGCGAAGAAATGTGATATTGTTTTGCTTGCAATAGGTGAAGATCCGAAGATGAGCGGTGAATCTAACAGCAGATTAAATATCGATTTGCCAGGATATCAGCAGGTACTGGCCAATGCAATTTTTGAGACAGGAAAACCGGTAGTCGTAATATTATATAATGGCAGACCGTTGGCAATCCCTTATATAGACAGACAAGCGAATGCGATATTGGAGGCCTGGTTCCCAGGCACCGAAGGAAATTACGCGGTGATGGACATCTTAGTTGGCGATTACGAACCAAGTGGAAGGCTTACCATGTCCTTTCCTTATGCAGTAGGTCAGTGCCCTATTTATTATGACCGATACAGTACCGGACGTCCTGCTAAGAATGTTATTGAATCGGCTGATTTTTCGTCAAGATACATTGATGGACCGAGTGTACCATTATATCCGTTTGGCTACGGGCTAACCTATACAAGCTTTGAATACGGAAATATTGTTCTGTCAAAAGAAACGATGAATAGCAAAGAAATGATCGAAGCAAGCTGTCTGATAAAGAACCTGGGAGATAGGGAAGGAACAGAAACAGTTCAATTATACCTAAGGGATCTGTCCGGAAGCAGGGTTCGTCCGATACGAATGTTAAAAGCTTTTCGGCGTGTCCGTTTGAAGCCGGGAGAAGAATATAAAGTAATGTTTCAAATTTCGGAAGAAATGCTGCGGTTCCACACTTTAGAAAATGGATATGCAGCAGAAGCAGGAGATTTTAGGGTATTTATAAGTGAAAATTCGGCAAGTGCAGCCTGCGCTGAATTTAGATTTTTGGGTTAATATCATAAATTGATATAGATCCACTGGTCTGAGGAGGGTATGGAAAGTCCCTCATTAAAGTCCCCATCAAAGCTCGCAAGCACTATAAATGCAAAACCACAGGCATTTATAGTGCTTTCTTGTAATATCGGCATAAAATCAGGCATTGGCAGGAGCGTTAGTTTAATATCAAAAGATGGTTTTAAGCTTTGTTCCGATAACTTATATTATCGGAACAAAAAGATGTTCCAATAATCGTGAGTACAAAGAAGTCAACTCGTTCTCATAACTTATATTATGGATTGTCATTAAGAAATAGAATAATGAACCACCGAATTGGAAATGATAAAGTGAAAGCGTAAATGAGCAGCGTGAAAAGGAGGCTGAAAAATCCGGCATCCTTAAAAACAAACGCACATTAAGCTTGCTTGAAGCATGGGATTGGAGTAAACATAAGGCAAGCGGCAATCCCCTTGCCTTATGTTAACAAGATCATGAGCAGCATTTTAGGTTTCATGATAGAATGAAAGCGGAGTGAGGAAGTGCAAGCTTGCTTGCAATTTCCGATCGGAGCAACAAGATCATGAACATATCCTACGTTCATGATGGATTAGATCAGGAAAGGTTTGGTGTTTCATTATGTTGGGGTATCTTATTGCGATTTTATCAGGAGCCTTAATGAGTACGCAGGGGGTGTTCAACACCGGTGTGACAAAACAGACCGGTATCTGGGTATCGGCAACCTTTGTGCAGCTTACCGCCATGCTGGTGTGTATCGGAGCCTGGTTCGTAAGCGGAAGGCAGGGGGAATTTTCTGCTTTGCTTAAGGTTGAGAACAAATACATGCTTCTGGGCGGAGTTCTTGGGGCCTTTATAACCTATACCGTAATAAAAAGCGTGGATTCGCTGGGACCTGCCATGGCCAACATGTTTATCATAACGGCGCAGCTGCTGGTGGCATACCTGATAGAACTGTTCGGTATCTTTGGTTCCAAGAAGGTTGAGTTCGAATGGCATAAGCTGATCGGATTGATTCTGGTGGCGGGAGGCATTGTGATATTCCAATGCAATTGGAAAAAATGTTGAGGAATTTCTTCTTTTCTGTATGAAATACCTATTGTAAATGATGGGCAGATTATGTAAAATAAGAATGTCCTATCAAAAAGTATAGAGGGTACTTTTTAAGTCTTCTTTTAAAAAAGGAAGATGATGGAGTATGAGAAAAAAATATATAATTATAGGGATTACTTGTACACTTCTGTTGCTGTCAGGCATTTGCTACAGTCTTTTCTACCGGGGAGATACCTCCCGGGCGGTTATGATATCGGAGCTTTCCCGTCAGCCGGAAGGGAACGGGAGCGCTGTTGTCCCTTCTGCGGACAAGACCTTGGAAGGGAATTCTTCCGGGGATTCAGAGGAGGAAGAAGAGACTGCACTGAATCGGAAAGAGGAAAAAGCTCCGGTCAGAACCGGGGAAGCGACGGATCAGAAGCAGGAAGAAGCGACGGCAGATCAGAAACAGGAAGAAGCGGCCTCAGAAGCGGATATTTATATTCACTTATGCGGTGCAGTGCTTCATCCAGGGGTGTACAGAATGCCGGAGAATGCAAGAGTGGTTGATGTTATTGTGCTTGCGGGAGGTCTGTCGGAAGATGCAGCAGGAGATTATATCAATCAGGCAGAGCAGGTAACGGACGGTCAGAGAGTCTATATTCCTGACAGGGAAGAGGTAAAAGATATCACGCCGGAGGAATATTTCAGCGGAAATCGTGCTGCTGTGAAGAATACTGCCGGAGAGAATAAGGGTGTGATCCTTACCGATGAACCCAAGCAGCTGGTTAATATTAATACGGCGGATAAGACGGAGCTGATGGAGCTTCCTGGAATTGGGGAAGCCAAGGCCGCCAGTATTATAGAATACCGGAAAACCAACGGAGAGTTTCAGAAAATAGAGGATCTTATGAAGATTCCGGGCATCAAGGAAGGTTTGTTTCGTAAGGTTTCTGCATATATTACGGTCAGGTAATCCGGACCGGTATCATAATGAGGTGAAGAGATGGCAAAGAGAGTTCTTGTAGTGGATGATGAGAAATTAATTGTAAAAGGAATCCGATTCAGTCTGGAGCAGGATGGAATGGAAGTGGACTGTGCTTACGACGGAGAAGAGGCGTTAGAGGCTGCCAAAAAGAAGGAATATGATGTTGTGCTGCTGGATGTGATGCTTCCTAAGCTGTCCGGGTTCGAGGTATGCCAGCAGATCAGGGAATTTTCCATGATGCCCATTATCATGCTGACAGCCAAAGGCGATGATATGGATAAGATTCTGGGTCTGGAATACGGTGCCGATGATTATATTACAAAGCCGTTCAACATTCTGGAGGTGAAGGCGAGAATCAAAGCTATTATACGCCGGAGCAATAAGAGTACCGGTGCCGGTAGTTCTGATGCCAAGACAGCGACCTTCGGAGATATGAAGATTGATTGTGAGAACAGAAGAGTCTATATCTCCGGCAAGGAAGTGAATTTGACCGCGAAGGAATTCGATTTGCTGGAGCTGCTGGTGTTTAATCCTAATAAAGTATATAGCCGGGAAAACCTTTTGAATATTGTATGGGGCTATGATTATCCAGGGGATGTCAGAACAGTGGATGTTCACATTCGAAGATTGCGTGAAAAGATTGAAAGTAATCCAAGCGAGCCAAAATTTATACATACAAAATGGGGTGTTGGCTATTTTTTCCAAAATCAAGACTAAATTACATTTTATCAACAGCATGAGAGTATATCTGCTGCTTATTTTTATTGCGCTGGGAGTAGTCCCTCTGTATTTTTTTACCTATATTCTCTTGAATACCTACGAGGAGAAAGCCATCAACAATCGGATTACAGAGCTGGAGAATCAGGGATATATGCTATCCAACATGCTTTATTCCAGAGGCTTTTTGACTGCAGGTGAGGATCCGGAGATAGATTCGGAGATTACCCGGATCTCAGATATTTACAGCGGCAGAATTATTATTGTCAACGGCAGTATGAATATTGTGAAGGATACCTATTCATTGGAGGAGGGGAAATACCTGATCTCCGAGGATGTGATCCAATGTCTGCAGGGAAGCAGCCCGCATTCCCTGCCCGACCGCAAAACTCACTATATTAAATTAACCTATCCGATCACTCATAATGAGAACAAGGAAGTTATGGGTGCTATTGTCATGAGTTTTTCTACAAAGGAAATCTACAGCATCCGTAACAGCATGGAGCAGAGAGTGGTTCTGTTTGCAATTATTCTGGGGATTATAACCGTATCCCTTGCCATTTATTTCTCCGGAGTTCTGACCAAGCCCCTGACCAGTGTGGTGAATTCAATTGACCGTATTACCGAAGGCTATATGAATGAAAGCGTGTCATTTAAAGGGTATATAGAGATTGAAAAAATATCCGATTCCTTTAATCACATGATTAACCGGATGCAAAAGCTTGAGAGTTCCCGGCAGGAGTTTGTATCAAATGTATCCCATGAGCTGAAGACGCCGATTACCTCGATCAAGGTGTTGGCTGATTCCCTGCTGATGCAGGAGGATACTCCGGTAGATCTGTACCGGGAATTTCTGTTGGATATTACAGATGAGATTGAACGCGAGAATAAGATTATCAATGACCTGCTTTCTTTGGTCAAACTGGATAAGACCGCCGGAGATATGAATATAACTCCGGTCAATATCAACGAGTTATTGGAGCTGATCCTCAAGCGGCTGACACCGATTGCAAAGCGTCAGAATATTGAAATGATCTATGAAAGCTTCCGGCCGGTCATCGCTGAGATAGATGAGGTGAAGCTTTCCCTTGCTATATCCAATCTGATAGAAAACGCCATCAAGTACAATGTGGAGGACGGCTGGGTCCGGGTATCCCTGAATGCCGACCACAAATACTTCTTTATTAAGGTTTCCGATTCCGGAATTGGAATTCCTCAGGATGCCCAGGATTTCATATTTGAACGCTTCTACCGGGTAGATAAGGCGAGGTCCAGGGAAACCGGAGGTACAGGGCTGGGTCTGGCAATTACTAAGAATGTAATTCAGATGCATCGCGGTGCGGTTAAGGTCTACAGTAAAGAAGGGGAGGGTACTACCTTCAATGTCCGAATCCCATTAAACTATATTACGTAACCGGCACAGAAGGCGTGGCTTTATACCGGGCATTTTAAAGAATTGGTGCAAGTATACAGAGCATAAGTACGTAATGCGGCACTAGGGAGGTTATGAAATGAAAAGAATATATATATTGCTTCTGCTCCTTCTTTTGGCCGGTATGCTCGGAGCCTGCAGCAATCGGAAGGACAAAACATCCGTGACCGGAACCGAAGTCTCCATCTATTATATTAATACCAAGACTTCAGGCTTGGTGAGCGAACCCTACCAGATGATCAGCTCGGACCAGAAGGAGCAGATTGATGAACTGCTTTATATGCTAAAGAGGAATCCCGATAATTTGCTGCTGAAAAGTGTTTTTACCGATGTTTTAACGGTAAAAGAATTTAATTTTAACGAAGACAGCAGTCTTACCATTAACTTTGACAGCAATTATAGTGAGCTTACCGGGATCGGAGAGGTGCTGTGCCGTGCTGCGGTGGTAAAAACCCTGAGTCAGGTGGAAGGGGTGGAATATATCCAGTTTTCTGTCAACGGCCAGCCGCTGATGGATGCAAACAGCAATCTTGTAGGCATTATGAGAAAAGAGGATTTTATTGATAATACCGGAACCGAGACGAAGGTGAAATTATACTTTGCAAATGCAGCAGGGGATGCCCTGGTCGAATATGTGACCGATATCACCTATACGGGTACCGGTTCACTGGAGGAGCTGGTGCTGCAGGAGCTGATTAACGGTCCGGCAGAGATCGGTATGTACCGGACCATTCCGGAAGGTACCAAGCTTCTGGAGGTGGAGATGAAGGAAGGAAGCTGCTATGTGAACTTTGACGAGAAATTCCTGGAGAAAATTTCGACAATCAAGGATAAAATCGCCATCTATTCCGTAGTCAACACCTTGATCGAGCTTCCCTATATCAAACGGGTACAATTTTTGATTAACGGAGAGGTGCAGACAACGTTTGGAAACGGGACCGCTTTTGACGGCTTTTTTGAGCGCAATCTGTCCCTGATTGACGAGAGCTAGAAGGGAGGAAGGCTGTGATTAAGCGCCCGCTGGTGTGGATGCTGGGGGCCTATTTGC
>JAEZFH010000208.1 GCA_023437885.1 Bacillota bacterium
ACCTGGTACAGCCCCTCTGTTACCGTGACATCATCGCCGTATCTTGGGCATTTGATATCTATCGTAACCGCATTTACATCTGAGAGCTTGGCAAAATCCGCGGTCACTTCAAAATCGGATACCGAAAGCTTCTCTTTAATCGACCGTCTTGCTGCTACGGTAAAGTCAATTGTGGCACCCTCCACAATCTCATACACCATGTCGGTGGAAAGAATGGCATCCTCATTTAGTATTTTTACAGGGACGTTGGAAAAGGGGGCTTGAGTAATCGGATCATCCACATTCGTTATGACAAGCCACAAAATGGCGGCAAGAATAATGGACAGAACTTTTAAGCCGATGTTTCTAGTCAACTTCTCTTTCATTCTTTATTCTTCCCTTCCATAATTTTAATTTCCTGGGTTCTACTGATTTATGCTGTATATCCATCAGCTTCGCTCTCAGATAATCACCATCGACATTACGGATCAGCTTGCCACCCTTGGCTATGGATACCTTCCCCGTCTCCTCCGATACAATTATGGTCAAACTGTCCGATACCTCACTGATACCGATCCCCGCTCTATGCCTGGTTCCCAGGTCTTTACTCAGCTGCATATTATCTGACAGCGGAAGATAACAGGTCGCTGCCGCGATCCGGTTACCCCGAAGAATCACTGCACCGTCATGGAGCGGTGTATTATGCTCAAATATGTTAATCAGCAGCTCGCTGCTGATCAGGCTGTCTATATATATTCCGGTACTTTCAAAATCGTTAAGCGGCGACTCCTCTTCCATAACAATCAAGGCTCCCGTTTTTGTCCTGGCCAGTTCAAAGGTTGCCCGAACTATCTCATTCAGGATATGATCCGAAAATTTCTCGTTCCTGTCCTTGCTGTCATCAAAGCTTATAAAGGATCTGACCAGATTCTTCTGTCCCAATTGTTCCAATGCCTTACGAAACTCAGGCTGGAAGATGATTACTATGGCTATAATACCAACATTAATGGTGTTCTTTATGATCCATGTAATTACATTCAGATCAAATATTACAGCCGCAAGCCAAAAAACCATTATTACAACCAAACCCTTTACCAATGTCCAGGCTCTCGTATTCTTGACCCATTTTACGACATGATAAATCAGGAATGCCAGTATGATGATCTCAAGGATATCCGTGACATAGATTTTGGGAATTGAAATCCATACTGAGTATTCTCTGATTAAGCTTCTGATTGACTCCATAGCCTTCTCTCCTACTGCAATTCTTAATTAATCGTCTATCCCATTCTTTCTCTCTGATTTTATTGCCTTTTTATTATAATTATAATCCTCTAACTGCTCGGAATAGGAATCCTCATCCTCGTCATAATCCTCATCCTCCGCATCCTGCCGGCGAAATCCTGCCTTCGCCATCTCCCCGGAGACCTTCTTTACATTGATATGCTTCACCTTCATCTGGGGGGTTGTTACGGTAACCTTTGGAACTGCCTTGACATAATAATAATAAACATCATCTTCAAACTGGGCATGTTCCACTCCTGAATAATCCAGGGTAAGCTTAAAGAAATGAACTACATACACAATGGCTCCCGATATAATTGTTCCAAATAACATTGCAAGAATTTGCTCGGATTTATCCAGAATAATATCGCTGACCAAAAAGCCAAGGACGCTGGTTAAAACACCGGCTGCGATGGATATCTCAAAGGCATAGTCAAACTTCATCCTTCTGACGTAAAATACCACCAAGAGAATCAAAGCAAAAATAACAATGGACATAATCATCTGTTTGTTATTCATCAGCCCGTCAATCACATCCGTGTAGAGCTTCAGCACATCATCCACCGAAGGATTCACCTGTACATTTACCGCTGTTTTCACAAGCTGGATAATATAATACACCAATACGCCGCATACCGTGGAAACGATAGCGATCGGTGTCGCGATGATTCCCAGAAGGATGGGCATCACATAAGGTATCTTCAGAAAATACAAAATCGGTATCGCTAATACCACGTAGCCGTAACGCGGTGTAAACCTGGCAAACAGGAAATACAGTATCATTAACAGGATAATCACCAATATTGATAATATGGGTGAGGCATAATACACGTGCAAGGCCGCCATTGCCGTTGCGATCAATACCATAATCGCAGAAGGAGTAAAGGCGCTGATCAGTGCCAGCGCAAGAACTATCGGAATAGACTTCAGCCTTGAATCAAAGCCGATCTCGCTGTTGATGGCAATGAATGATATCAGGGCGAAGATAAATTTTACTGCCGGGTTAATATATATGTCATGTCCTTGATAAAAATTCTTTACACGTTCTCTAAATACCAGTAAAGGCATCATGCTTATTTCCTCCAAACTTTAAGACTCCGGGGTCTCTTCATTATAGATTTTGTTCAAGCGCTTTAAAAGCTTATAATAGCGGGACAATTTTTTGCGCGATACATCATATTTAATCGCATAGCCCACCGAAGCGCCCAAGCCGTAGATTGCAGCTATAATGATATAAATTCCCAGGATATAGGCTCCAACCGCCTTATAATCCATGGTCACCGCTTTGCTGACGATATATTCTGTTTTATAAATAAAAATCAGAAGCAGAATCAATGCATAGCCGAAGGTCGCACACAGAATTGACTTAATCACCTGATATCTTACGTAATCCGTTTTATAGTATTTGCTAAGACGTATGTCCTCTTTTCCCTCCTTTGTCTCATAGAGGGCAAGCTTTGTCATAAGTCTGATTTTATCTGTATTTAACATAGTTCCTCCATCATCCCTGCTCTATTAACTCTTCTGTCTATGGATTGTTATGTGCCCACAAGCAAGCTTGCGGCATGTTCACTACGTTCTCATTATATCATAGACATATATTAATTTCGAGGACTTTTTTATTTTTTGGAAAAATAGTAAAAAAGCTTCCCATACATTTTACTGTATAGAAAGCCTCGCCATAAATGTAAAGTCAACAAGATTTTCATATCTGATTCATTCTTTCCATAATCCTTGGGAAAAATCCAGTCCAGCCCGTTTCATATAATAAAACAAGCATACATTTTTATATTTTCATTTTTCTGCAGCTTATTAAAAATTTTCAGCTCAACTTTCACCTTATATGCTGGCTTCAAGAGCAATTTTCATCATGTCTGTAAAAGCAGTCTGCCGTTCCTCAGCGGTTACTTTCTCATTCAACGGGAAGGAATCTGATATCGTCAGCAGGCATGCCGCCTGTTTATGCAGGACATTTGCATTATGGAACAACGCAAAGCTTTCCATATCTACACAGGTACACTGATGTTTCCGGTTGATTTCCCTGTAATCGTCCATATTGCTTTCGCAGTAGAATACATCGCTCGAATGAACCCTGGTCTGTGTCAGCGCAATGCCGGCTTCCCTGGCTGTATTCAAAATCTTGTCATTCAGCTCTTTGTCTGGCAGGATAACGTCCTTATCATACCCGTTCTGGGTACGTGCAAAGCTGGATTCACTCCATACACTCTCTGCCAGTACAATATCCCGCAGCTTTAACTCCGCAACGTAAGCCCCGGCTGAGCCAATCCGTATGATCTGCTCCACATCATACTGTGAGAACAGTTCATAGGAGTAAATTCCCATGGATGGCATCCCCATTCCGCTGGCCATAACTGTCACCGGCTTTCCTTTATAGGTTCCGGTATACGCCAGCATATTCCGGACCTCATTTACCAGTATTCCATTCTCCAAGAAAGTTTCTGCAATAAACTTTGCCCGCAGCGGATCCCCCGGCATTAAAACTTTCTTTGCAATATCGCCTTTCTTTGCCTGATTGTGTGGTGTTGACATAGTAATACCCCCTTTTAGAATGATTTAATTGTATGTTAGTCCAAATTCCCATGATCCCATAACTTTTGTAAATACCTTTACAAGATATCCTGTTGTAAGAGCAGACACCATGGTTCCAATCCCGAAAACACCTCCCAGAAGAAAACCAATCATCGTATAGAAGACATCGCAGCTCATTCTTAAGACCGTATACGGAATTTTTGTTACTGCCTCTGCTTTATACAATATCGCGTCTAATGCATTCATTCCAAGTCTGAATCGAATTAAGATCGCTAATGCCAATACAAAAAACATCTGACCCACAAAATGCAGCTGTATTTTCATAAGAAAATCCAGACGGTTCAACTGCAGTGGTTCAAGTATCCGATAGTAAAAATCTATAAAGTACCCGGAAAAGGCCCCACATACAATGGTCCCTATCCCTATATTCTGTTTTGCAATAAACAGTGCAAGCACAATCAATAAAACATTATATGCCATCGACGCATGTCCGAATTGTATATTCAAAGAACGGCTGATTCCATCACACAGGATACCGGTTGGGTCACTCCCCAAACCACACTGCAGAAAAAGAGCGACACCACATCCCACCCCGTTCATTGCAGCAAATATACCCAGTGTTTTTTTCCAATTTGTCACATTCTTTCCTCCTGGTCAAAAAGTCTTGCATTTCTTTTATAAATAAAATACTATAGAATCAGCCGCTAAAAAAGGACACTTGTCATCTTTTCTAATATTAAGGAGGTAGCTATGATAATTCCTACAAAAATATCCGATACCTTGACCACAGAACAGTCAACCTTTTTGCAGGCTCTTTTCGCTAAAAGCCCGGAATCGCTCAGTTCCTGCATTATGCTGAAAACCTATCCCAAAAATCATACCCTGATGAGCACAGATGATCCCTGCGCCAATGTTTACATTCTGCTGAAAGGCCGCCTTCAAGCTATCGAAGAGCGTGTTGCCAACGAGCCCTACAACTTTACCGAACTTTCAGCAATTGAAATCGTTGGTGATTTTGAGCTGTTCACAAGGTTGTCAAACCGTGTTATTACACTCACTACACTTGAAAAAACCCTGTGCCTGGTTATTCCGGCAACTGATTATTTATCTTGGATACGAGATGATGCCAACGCATTATTTATCAGAACCCAGATGCTGATCCGCCAATTAGTTGCTCAGACTCAGTTTGAACGACAGAATTTTTTTCTGGATAATAAAACCCGGCTTCTTCATTTCTTGTATGGGGAGTGCAATAAACAGCATGAAACTCCATTTCAAATTAAAAGTACCCGACAGGAAATATCCAACAAACTCGGTTGTTCCGTACGAACCATCCATCGAACCATTTTGGCCCTTCGAAAGGAAGGACTATTGAATCTTCAACACGGAAAGATACAGATTACCAGTGCACAGTATCATCTAATTCAAGCATATATTAATCAGGTATTTAGTAATATCGTAAACAGCAAACCATGCGTACATTACCTCTAAGTTCAATTCATGAGATAATATCGTAAAAAGTGTAAAAAGTTGTACGAGTTTTTACACCTGACACCTCAGCAGTATAAATGGCTGATGGAGGGGTTTGCGATCGAACAGCGAAAAGCCATACAAAAAATCTCGCCCGTAGCCATACTGTAAATCCAGGGTAACTATTGTGCAAAACAGAGAACTTTATCTTTCACAGAAAGCACCAATCTCTGGCTCAGTGATACTTATCCACACTTCCAATACCGTGGTGGGACGATATCCGTGATAACGTTCCACACATTTTTCTGCCGGTGGATAACCGGTTGAAAAGCCCTTCTATTCCCTTGCTTTTTCGGATTTTCCAGGCGTTTATCCACCGTTATTATGACGAAGCCGTTCCATCCGGACATTCGCTTTTTTTGCTGTTTTGAGTTATAATAGAAGCATCAAAACAACAAAGGATGTATCCAAAGTGGACAGAAAATACTCAGAATCCGAACTGGATAGCTATGATAAAACAGCATTGATAAGCCTGTTTCTGTCCGTGCAATCCATGGCAGATGAGCTTTCAAACACCGTTACTGCTCAGAAAGAGCAACTGAACCTGATGAACCAGAAGCTGGATCTCTTACTGGAGCAGTTGACCATCACAAAGCAGCGCCAGTTCGGTCGTTCCTCCGAAAAGATGGATTTCAAAGGTCAGCTCCACCTTGACGAATGCTTTAACGAAGCTGATGCTATCATAACGAATAAATATATCCTGGAACCCGAGCTGGAACGGATCATTCCAAGTCCCTATACCCGCCAAAAAGCAAAAGGAAAACGGGAACAGGATTTAAAGGATCTTCCGGCAAAAATAATCCCTCATGAACTGTCCGAGGAAGAACTTCTTTCCCGGCTGGGTCCCAAGTGGAAACGGCTGCCGGGTGAGGTATACAAAAGATGTATCAATCCGATCCCATTGTGCTGTATGAATACCAGCGGACACGGAATACTAGCCATCCGAGGGAATTCCTTAAGGATTACAGCGGAACGGTGGTGACGGATGGATATCAGGTATATCACACGCTTGAAAAAGAACGGGAAGACCTGAAAATCGCCGGTTGCTGGAGTCATGCCCGGAGGCATTTTTCAAATGTAACAAAGACACTTGGAAAGGAAAAGTCGAAAGGGACACTGGCAAACGATGCCCTGAAACAGATCGCCGCTATCTATAAAATCGAAGGTATGATGAATAACCTTACACCGGAAGAACGGAAACAACAGCGACAGCTGATGGTCAAGCCTCTTGTCGATGCTTTCTTTTCATGGATTAAAGAACATTAGTCTGATCCAGCTCTCCTTTCAAAAATGGGTACAAAAAAAGCCAGTGGTTAGCTGGCAATTTTTACTTTTATTATAATAATTTCATACATAAATCATACTGTATATCTGCATATGTAATTACATCTTTATTTTTATTGCTGTTATTGAGCACTTCAATAACTTTTTTTGTAATTAATGGATGCAACCCATTTGTTAAAAAGAATGCTTTAATTTTTTTATCTTCAAGTTTCGTACACTGAATATTATTCTGTCTAATGAATACATCATTTACATACTGAGAATAGAAGAATAGCTCTGTGATAATACCAATCATTTTATTATTTGTTTTTAATTCAAATAATGCAATATATTCATCATCAACAGCCCACATATCTATAGCAGATTTCCCCCCAGTAAAAACAGAATTTTTTTTTACTACTTCCCCTTTAAATAACCCAACTGGTAATTGCCTAAAAATCTGTTCTGACTTCATATTGGCTCGGCTAAGGAGTTTTTGCATTAAACTACCGTCTCCAACAAAAGATTGCTCAACTTCGCTTTCTGTTGTAGGATTGTTCAATATGACGGCTTTTTGATTTCTATTTTTTGAAGGTTCATTGTTTATTAGATTTTCTTTTTCATACCATTTTTTAAAATTTCCCACGATAACTTGTAGATTTGAATCTAATTCAATCCAATCACTATACTCTTCTGAAAATTTCATAGCACGAAATAAAAATCTATTTAAATGTCCCTGATTTTCATCAGTACTTTGAGTATCATATAATTTTTCCTGTGACCCCAATATTATTTTTCTTTTTATCGAGTCCTTACTATTCATAGGACCTAAATAATGAGTATAGATGGCTGCTGCCCAGCCTTCAAAAGCCGCTGCGTTATCTTGCATATTAAGAATTTTATCTTGGCTTCTTCCTATTGCTTCCGGAGATAAGGACATTTTAATTCCATTATCTATTTCTTCAAGCCAAATGTTTTGTGGTAACTTAACATTACTATTTTCTATTGCAATCCTAAAAGAATCTTTAATTTTCTTTTTCAGTATATCATCATCAATTGCCCATTTTTCGCAATTGATTCTTTGCCCACCAGTCTTCATAAATATCATCCTCCGTTTTTTCATTGCTTTACTTGCCAATAATTTCCACTCAACTATTTCTCTTCATAACTTGCAACGCCTGTTACCACTCCACCCTGGAATGACACACTGCATATCATTGTCTTTCCTTCGTATTCAAAAGAATAATTCCTATATCCTCTCTCTTCAACCGAATATCCCGCTGCCGCTTCCTCTTCTACTACCTGGGCGTCCAGATCATTCATTTCCTCTGTTACCGCATCAATTGCCTCTCCAATCGAGAAATTACACAATGTTCCACTATACGGGCTTTCTATTGAAACATATATGATTTTCAAGGTGTCTTCTGAATCATAATTTACCGATACACCATTACTATATGTAACTGCATTTATGGCATCATACAATTTTCCTTCACCATAAAGTTTATTCGTATCGTTAATATCCTGCCCAATTAAGGATAACGTATCTTCGTCGCTGATTGAGCTTTCCAAATCAAATGCTTTACTTATAAAATAGCATCCTAATATAACGCCTAGTACCCACATCCATTTTTTCTTCTTTTTGGATATTGAATTGTTTTCTTTTGATTTTTCGTTCACCCTTCCAATCACTTCTTTAGTTTTTTCACCAACAAATTTAGCAGTATCATTAACAGCTTTATCGGCATTTTTCATGCGTTCACTTAACATTTCCCTACCCTTTTCAATACTATTGTTTATTTCTTCCTGCAAATTCTTTTTGTCATCATCTTGAGAAACTACTTCTTTCTTGGATGAAGTTTCACTTCGAACAATTTGAATTTTACCCAAGCAGTTTTTACATATAACAGGATTATCACCTGTGTTCTGACCACATATAACACAAGTATGTTCCGGTTCTTCACCATGAAAAATCATTTCTAATCGTTTCAAATATTTATTTCCGATACTTGTATGTAAAATTTTTCTTTCAATTAGCTTATCGTAAATCTCTTTTACCTGTGACCTATTAAAATAGTCAATTTGCAGGCTTATTTTTGTAACCATAATAATATCCTGTTTCATTAGTTCCTCATCCGATTCCATCGTCACTTCTCTCCCTTCATGCATCAGGTTTTACTTTGCAACATACTCCTCACCATCATTCAAATAAATGATTCTCTGTTTCAATTCCTCAGATATATTTAAATCATCAAATCTTGCTTTATTCTCGGTATGGATTGGAATAATTGCTTTCCATGGATTTATAGCGGCAATTACTTCTTCTATAAATTTTCTGGTGGCATGTCCACTAGTATGCAGTTTGCATAGTTGATTAGGAGCAAAAGGCTTAAGAAATTCAGCTAGATCCCCATTATAAGCTTTCATTTTTGGATCAAGATATCCTTCCCACATGGAATAAATTACTTTCGGGTTCAGATCCTCAAACCGTTCTATCCATTCTTTATATCGTTCACCTTCCTTTATCAGAATTGCCCCGTTTGCCCTGATGTCCTCAGTACTGCTAATGTGTTCTCCCAGAAAACCATAAAACTTGGCTGTCATTTCCCGGTTGCTTTTAAAATTATCTACCGCTTTACTCTGTGTCTTGAAGATTACAGTAACTGATGCCGCTAAAAATAAGGTAACCGACAAACCAATCGTAATATTTTCTCTGGTAAGTAAAAGAACAATACCCACTGTTAATAACACATTATTCAATAAGCTTACCAATAGTCTGGAAAAGAAATTAAATAATGCTGTCACATCACCGTCAATACGTTCGACAATCTCTCCGGACTGGTGCTCCTTAAAATAGCTCATATCAAAGCTAAGACAATGCCTTACCAAATCCAGCCTCAACTTATTGGTAGCCTTCCAGCCGATGTTCTGGCTTAAATAAGTGGAGGTAATCGCTAATAATTGTTGTCCAAACGCAGCCAGGATAAAGATAACCGCGGCAACAACAAGCTCGTTTGTCGGCTTCTTCTCTCCGACGCCATCAATAAAATAGCTGACAATCTGCGGGTTAATCAATTGAATCAGAATACTTCCACCCATGACAAATGTCATCGCAAGGATCAGCCATTTACTGTTCTTTAGATATTTGGTCAAATGCTTTATATATTTCGTAATAGGGAGTTTCATCCTGTTTTCCTTTCATCGTGAAGAAATTTAAATTTATGCATAAAAAAAGCACAGATTTCAAAGTTTCTGTGCTCTTAATCATTTCAATGTGTTTCATCACACTGTTTTATAAATGAATGATTGCAAGGGTAATAAATTATCTCTTACCATCAATTCATTTATTATAAAAAAAGCTACAGGTATAGCATAACCTGCAGCTTACGTAAGTTCAAACATTCATATCGATGAAACCCTGTTCTACTTATTAAAGTCGGTCATGCCAATCATATTAAGTTGTGTGTTGTTTTGCAGTATCATAATCCTCATTGCGTGACCTCCTTTCAATTAATTGATTTGTGAATGGGTTAACAGGTAAAGTCTATATATATCATCCGTTTTTTAATGACACCATTTCATATTTAACCTGCTTTTATAAGATAACACTTTCCGATGGAAAATGCAACCACATTTGTAAAAAGGGCGTGTTTCAAAACTAGCAACTATAGTTAGGTGATGAAACGAATCATCTTTAGGTATCAGACCTTCCAAACTTAATGGTAAAACCAGTTGATATCCGTCATTAAATTCGGTATAATTCTTTTTGTATAATTGTGTTATTTGCATGACCTAATTATACCATTTTTGCGGATTCTTCGGAATCCGCATTTTTGATTTCAGTATATAAAAAGGGAGCTGTTTCTCCACTAATTAATCAATTAGTTTTGAAACAGCCCCTCCTCTCTCCTCCTAAAAACATTTCATTCAGTCAATTTCTTGGCTAATATTTAAGGGTCCTTTTCTTAAATTCCATTTGCAGTTGACTTTTCAACTAATAATTCTTTAATTCTATTTGATATTTCCTCAACTGATGGATTTTCGTATAACCCCCTGAGATCAAAAAGAATACCGAAATAATCTTCAATTTCCACAGCAATCTGCATAGCCGTCAGTGATTGTACATCCAGCTCAAAAATATTATCTGATA
>JAEZFH010000117.1 GCA_023437885.1 Bacillota bacterium
CTATCTCTGCCTTGGGCAGAGCTCGACTACCCTGTCAGGCGGAGAAGCCCAGAGGGTAAAGCTGGCATATGAGCTGGCCAAGATCAAGAAGGGAGCTCATAACCTGTATATTCTGGATGAGCCCACCACCGGACTTCATCTGTCCGATATCGCAAAGCTTCTGGAATGTCTGAATAAGCTGGTAGACCAGGGGCATTCAGTGATTGTAATCGAGCACCATCTGGATGTGATAAAATCAGCCGACTACATTATTGACCTCGGACCGGAGGGCGGCAATAAAGGAGGCTATATTGTTGCTGAGGGGACTCCGGAGCAAGTGGCTAAGGTAGCCCAGTCCTATACCGGAAGATATCTGAAGGAGGCTTTGCAGGGTTGCAGCGGACCGGTGGTAGGGATTTGATTCTTGGATAACGGCAGCACGCTCTATCGTATGGCTGCAAAGGTGCAGTGGAAATGTGTGAAAAAAGAGGAGCTTTCAACGATTGCCTGTCCATGTTCCGCAGGCAGGTTTGTGAGGAGTGTGAGGTGCGGTGTCCGTAGGGATGCCGCTCCTTTGCTGATCCGGGGAATGGTGTGAATACGACTAAATATGACAATTAATTCATGTTTAGGAAAACATGCATGTAATTCCTATCTGGTTTATATGATATGCACAATGAAAATTACATAGGCTATGAAAAGAGTAGCCATATTCACTATTTTTATAAAAAATAGTTTTCAAAAATTTATTTCCGTGGTATACTTACAAAAGTAAATGTAACTTGGGGTAACAGGGTTACTTGACATGCACGGGTTTAATTGTTAGAAACTTAACAAATAAATACCCGGGAATAAGTTAAAATGGCGTGAAAAACAGTAAGGAGAAGACATGGAAAAGAAAATAGTAATTGTCGGTGCCGGATATGCTGGTATTCTGACTGCAAAAAAATTGGCAAAGAGATTTAAAAAATGGAATGATGTCAGTATCACGATTATTGACAAAAACCCATTCCACACCATGCTTACCGAGCTTCATGAAGTTGCAGCAAACCGTGTGGATGAGGATAGTATCAAGATCAGCCTTAAGAAGGTATTCGCAGGCCGCCGTGTTAATGTTAAGATGGATACGGTCACTTCCATTAACTTCGAGAAAAGGACTGTAGCAGGCCAAAATGAAACATATCCTTACGATTACCTGGTTTTAGCAGCAGGTTCCAAACCTACCTTCTATGGAGTTCGGGGTGCAGAGGAACACACCTTTAAATTATGGTCCTATGAAGATGCTGTTTTATTAAAGGATCACATACACAATACTTTCCGTATCGCTTCTCGTGAAACTAATATAGAGGAAAGAAGAAGATTATTAACCTTTTATGTTGTAGGTGCAGGCTTTACCGGTGTTGAGATGATCGGTGAGCTGGCAGAATATGTTCCTTTTTTGTGTGAAAAATTTGACATTGAACGCAAGGATGTGACGATGGTAAATGTGGACGGCTTAAGCCGGCCGATTCCCAATCTGACGGAGAAGCTTTCCGCCAAGGTTGCCAGACGCCTTGAGAAGATGGGTGTTAAACTCGTAATGAACGCCTTCGTATCCAATATCGGCAAGGATTTTATCGAGCTGAAGCAGGGGGATAAGGTGAATCATTATAAGGCAGGAACGATTATCTGGGCGGCAGGTATCCAGAGCACGGATATTGTCCAGAAGACATCAGATAACCTGGAAGTAACAAGAGGCGGCCGTGTGCAGGTGGATTCATACCTTCGTTCCACCAAAAATCAGAATGTATATGTAATCGGCGATAATATGAATTATATTGCAGAGGGAGAAGACCGTCCGGTTCCCCAGATGGTGGAGAACTGTGAGCAGAGTTCCCATACTGCAGCTCATAATATAGCAGTGGCAATCAAGGGCGAAGGAAAGATGGAGGAGTATAAGCCGAAGTTCCACGGAGTTATGGTCAGCATCGGCGGACGCTATGCGGTATGCCATGTCGGACTGCCGGGTCATTTCTTTAGCATGCCGTCCTTCCTGGCAATGTTTGCTAAGCATTTTATCAATATTATTTATTTCATTCAGGTACTGGGCTGGAACAAAGTCTTCCATTATCTGAAGATGGAGATATTTACCGTACGCAATTGCAGAAGCTTTGTCGGAGGACATTTTTCCAACCGAACTCCAAGCTTCCTGCTGGTTCCTCTTCGTGTCTGGCTGGGTGCCATATGGTTATTTGAAGGTATTATGAAGATTGCAGAAGGCTGGTTTACCGGTCCGAAGCTTACCGGTTTCTTTGGCGGAGCAGCTGCCTGGTATAACAGCATTTTGAATCCGCAGGCAGCAACGGGAACGGATGCAACCTCCTCTGCGACAACAGCAGCAGCGGATAATGTAATAAAGGTGGTGCAGATGGTTGCCACCAAGGCAACTCACGCAATTACCGTAGCAGCAGATGCAGCCTCCAGTGCAACCGGTGCCGCAGGCGCAGCAGCCGATGCCGTTTCCGGTGCGACCGGTGCAGCAGAAGGTGCCGGAGAAGTTGTGAAAGCAGCCGGTCAGGTATTTTTGAATTTTAATTTCCTTGGCTTATTCAAGGTAATCTTTATCAGCGGCAAGGAACTTGCACATTCCGCAATCGGCGATTTCGCTTTCAAACTGGATGTACCGTTGATGAACTGGTTTGTAGAGAAATTGATTTTACCTTACGATAATGTACAGCTAATTATGCAGATATTTATCGTAGTAGCAGAAATTTTAATCGGATTAGCATTGATGGGTGGTTTATTCACTGCTCCTGCCGCAGCCGTATCCTTGGTTCTGCAGTTCATGTTTGTATGTACTACCGGTTTGTATCTGGGAACCTTCTGGATGATTTTTGCCGGAATCGCTGTTCTGATTGGTGCAGGCAGAACCTTAGGATTTGATTATTATGCAATGCCCGGTCTGAAGAAGCTGTGGAAGAAACTGCCATTCGTCAGAAAGTGGTATATTTATAATGACTAATGAAACAAAACAAGAAGTGAATGCGATGGTCCGTTCGGAGGATGCGCTGGAGCTGGTGAAACAGGAAGTGGATAGAATCCTGACGAAATCACCGCTCATTATCCGGGAATATACGAAGCATCTTACCTCCTCCCAGGGGAAATTCATCCGTGCCGTCTCAGTAATCATATGTGCTGAGAATGAAGATGGTATGATTCACAGGAACGCAATCAAGATTGCAGCAGCCATAGAGCTGCTGCATCTGGCTACCCTTGTACACGATGATATCATTGACAACGCCGAGCTTCGCAGAGGAAGGATTACTCTTCAGAAGAAGTACGGCAGGCGTACTGCAGTAATCTGCGGAGACTATCTGCTCAGCACAGCACTGCGGACAGCGGCATCCATTGAGAATAAGAAGGAATACCTGGAACTTTCACTGCCGGATTATGTGGGCAAGGTATGTTTGGGTGAGCTGGACCAGTATATTAACAATGATAATATTAATTTGTCCATTTACCGTTATCTTAAGATTATTTCCGGTAAGACAGCGGCACTGTTTGAGGCATCCTTTTTTGCCGGTGCGGTATTTAGCGGGTGCAGTGAAGCCCAGGCAAAGAGATACCGCCAGCTTGGATTTTATGTTGGCATGATTTTTCAGCTTACCGATGATTGCATCGATTTTGAAGAAACCGTGGAAGGTGCCAGTAAGCCGGTACAGTCGGATTATGAGCAGGGAGTGATTACCCTTCCTTTAATTCACGCACTTTCCCAGATGGCTGACTTCAAGGATCGCGCGAAGGATCACGGGATTACAAGAGCAGAGATTAATGACGCAGTGGCCAGAACAGGCGGAATCAAGTTCACCCGGTTAATGGTGGATAAGTATTACACCAAGTCCATGCGGGTAATCGATCAGCTTGAGGTCACACCGCATAAGCGCGAACAATTGATACAGGTTTTGAAAAAGGCATCCCGATTATAATAATCGGGATGAATTACCCATACGCCATGTATGGCGCATAAATATGTTTGATAACGGCAAAGATTTGTTAGGATGATGGATATGATAAAGCAGTTTTTAGATTATGTTGAGATAAGAACAAAAATTACCAGCCTTTTTGCTTTTTTGATGACTTTAGCATTGCTGGTTTATTTGGAGAGGCCGATACGGTGGGGCTTGACAATGCTGTTTTTTTTGTCGATGTTCTTATTTGATCTGACGACTACGGCCATCAATAATTATATAGATACAAAGAACAACCATCAGGAACTTCAATTTAACCGGAGAACAGCCCTGATTATCATCTATATTTTATTTGGAATCAGCACGGCTCTGGGCTTGTCCCTGGCATACCTGACGGATATTGTTATATTACTCCTTGGCGGGCTATGCTTTCTGTGCGGAGTCTTTTATACCTACGGACCGGTTCCGATATCCAGACAGCCCTTAGGGGAGGTTATGTCAGGTGTTTTTTATGGTTTGCTGATTCCGTTTATTATTCTTTATATCAATATGCCGGAAGGTACTTTTTTAAACTTGTATGTTAATTTTAAGACAATATCCCTGGATCTGCAAGTTATGCCATTTTTATCACTATTCCTGTTCTCTGTTGCACCTTTTTGTACGACGGCGAATATTATGCTGGCAAATAATATATGTGATCTGGAGAAGGATATCGCTGTAAAACGTCATACCCTGCCGTATTACATCGGCAAAAAGGCATTGTATCTGTTCGCAGGCTTATATTATGCAACCTATCTTGCAATGCTTGGAATGGTGGCTTTTGGTATTCTGTCCCCGGTTTGCCTGCTTTCACTTTTGACCATAATACCGGTACAGAAAAATATCAGTACCTTCTTCCGGAAGCAGGAGAAATCTGCTACTTTTGTAACAGCAATTAAGAATTATGTCCTTATTATGGGGGCCAATACCCTTGTGATATGGCTCAGTGCCTTTGTGGCATAGAGATCCCTATGGTATATTCACTCCGTCAAGTATGGAGTTAATATAAATGTTACTAGCAAAAACAACAAACATCATAATGGAGGAAAGAATTATGAAAAAGATTTTAGCGATGTTACTGAGCGTAGTGATGGTAATGTCTCTGTTAGTTGGATGCGGCAGCACCACTAAGAAAGAAGAACAACCGGCAGCAACCCCTACTACAGCTCCTGCAAAGGAAGAAGCAACCACAGCTCCCACAGAGGCTCCCGCTGCAACAGATGAGACTACTACTGCAGCCGCAGCAAAGACCGGTCTTGCAATAAACACATCTCTTGCAAAGAGCGCAAATGCAGGAGATGCAGACGGTTTAGCACAGATTGACTCAACTATCGTTGCTGTATTAGTTGGTCAGGATGGAAAGATTTTAGATTGCAAGCTTGATGCAGCTCAGACAAAGGTTAACTTCTCCAAAGAAGGAAAGCTTGTAACTGATGTTGCTACAGCATTCAAATCCAAGCAGGAGCTTGGCACTGAATACGGCATGCTTAAGGCATCCGGTATCGGCAAGGAATGGAATGAGCAGGCTGATGCATTTGCAGCATATGTTGTTGGCAAGACGATTGATGAAGTTAAGGGAATTGCTTTAAATGAAGGCGCTCCTGCCGATGCTGATTTGGCTGCTTCCGTAACTGTACATATCACCGATTATATTGCAACTCTTGAGAAGGCTGTTGCAAATGCTCAGGAGTTAGGTGCAGTGGAAGGCGATCAGTTAGGTCTTGGCGTATCTACTGATATTGCAAAATCCAAGGATGCCAGCGCAGAAGGCGATGGCCTTGCACAGGCTTACTCTTACTATATTGCAAGTACCTTTAATGCAGAAGGTAAGATTTCCAGCTGTGTAATTGACGCTTCTCAGGGTAATGTTAACTTCTCTACAGCAGGTGCTATCACCACTGATTTAACAGTAGCTCCTCAGACAAAGCAGGAATTAAAGGAAGGCTACGGAATGAAGTCAGCATCCGGTATCGGCAAAGAGTGGTATGAGCAGGCAAATGCATTTGCAACTTATGTTATCGGTAAGTCTGTAGATGAGGTTAAGGGTATTGCTTTAACAGAAGGAAAGCCTGCAGATGCTGATTTAGCTGCTTCTGTAACAGTACATGTTAACGCATTTGTTGCTGATATTGAAAAAGCTTCCTTAAGCGCAGCAAAATAATTTTGCCTGGCATTTTAATGAAGTGTTTGTACTGCAATGCAGTACTTGTTAGGTAATTGTTTCAAGGGCTGTTGTAAAACATTGAACAGGAATGTTTGCAACAGCCCGTTTCTAACATTAGATCGACAGATACCGGGGATTGAAACCGGTATATTTATGTGAGGTGGCCTCTTGAAACGCAAAATTATAGTAATTTTATTATTAGTAACCATGATTGTTAATATGTCAGCCTGTAGCCGGAAGGAAGAACTGACCAGATATCAGGCACAGTTTTTGGAGCTTTTTGATACGGTAACTACAATTGTCGGCTATGCCGAGGACGAGGAAACATTTTCTGAATTTGCACAATCTGTTTATGATGACCTGAAGGTATATCATGAGCTTTACGATAAATATCACGACTATGAAGGTGTCAACAACATCAAGACAATCAATGATAATGCCGGTATTCAACCGGTTAAGGTGGATCAAAAGATCATCGATATGCTTTTGTATGCGAAAGAAGCATACCAGATGACCGACGGAATGATGAATATCGCTCTGGGTTCCGTTTTGGAGGTATGGCATGATTACCGTACCGAAGGGACGGATGATCCGGAAAATGCCAAATTACCGCCGATGGAGCTGCTTCGAGAGAAGGCAAAGCACACGGATATTGAAAAATTGATTATAGATGAAGCAGAATCTACCGTGTATCTGGAGGACAGCGAGATGCGCCTGGATGTGGGTGGTATAGGGAAGGGTTATGCTACTGAGCAGGTGGTGCAGCTTGCCCTGCAGAAGGGTTATACTAACGGGCTGCTCAGCGTGGGCGGCAATGTCCGGGCCTTTGGCAGCAGAGGCTACAGTATTATGGCCGACAAGAATGCCGGAGACGGCATTGGCTCGGAGGATGCCTGGAATGTAGGAATTCAAAATCCGGATAAGGATAGTGATGAAAAATATCTCTGTATCCTGAATCTGGAGAACTTATCCCTGGTATCCAGCGGAGATTACGAGAGATATTATACTGTGGACGGAAAAAGATACCATCATATCATTGATCCGGCTACCCTGATGCCAGCGGAGTATTTTACGGCGGTATCCATTGTTACAGAAGATTCAGGTCTTGCGGATGCGCTTACCAAGGCGATATACAATGTACCCTTTGAAGAAGGCCTCAAGGTGATTGAAGGAATGGAGGGTACGGAAGCATTGTGGGTTATGAAGGACGGCACACTGAAGTACAGTAGCGGTTTTGAGGCAATGATAAAGAAATAAGATAGGGCAAAACCAGGAAAGACGCTGGAGACTCCGGCAGGTTATCCTGGTTTTTACTTGGAATTCTATTCTTGCATTTCTTTAATTACAGGATTAGAATTAGATATTATAATAAAAGCGGAATGAGTGAAACACTTTGAGAGACGCTCTTATGTTAAAGGATTATGAACATGATTCTTGTTCATGATATAATAAAGCGTAGTAAGCATGCCGCAAGCTTGCTTGCGAATATGCGAGAATGCGAGCGGAGTGAAGATCATGAATGTGCCTTTCATTCATGATATAATGAACGCTGAACGAGCAAGATAAAGCTTGCTTGAATCATGCGGCTGGAGTTGAGAACATGAACGAAGTTCATGATATAATAATTGGAAATGGTGGTGGAGAATACATGGATCATATTGATAGGCAATTATTAATCATGCTGCAGGAAAATGCCCGAGTGCCGTTGAAGCAGCTGGCAGAAAAGGTATATTTATCTTCTCCGGCTGTGGCAGCCAGAATAACCCGCTTGGAGAAGCAGGGAATTATCAAGGGTTACCATATGGATATTGACTGGCTGAAGCTGGGGAATCATATTACCGCCTTTATCAATCTGGAGGTAGCTCCTTCCCAGAAGCCTGAATTTTATCCCTTCATTAAAGCTTGTCCCAATGTTATGGAATGTAATTGCGTAACCGGCAATTTCTCTATGCTGATTAAGGTATGCTTCAAAAGTACGATGGACTTGGATGCCTTCATCGGGGAGGTTCAAAAATTCGGAAAAACAAGCACACAGATTGTATTTTCTACGGCAGTTGAGCATCGTGGAATACAGGTGCTGGCAAGTCATGAAGGAGAGAGCGCACAGTAAGCGGGTTTTCTAGCCGCCAATTTTCTTAATGGACCCTGGCTTACGGGAGATATTGACTATTCCGATCCCGGCACTCACAAGCACCAAAGCCAATAGGTTATTTCGGGTAAACAGGGTCTCCCCAAGGAAGAGGGCGGATAGCAAAGCTCCGAATACTGGTGTCAGGAAATTATAAACAGCAATTTTACTCATTTTATTATACTTGGCAAGAGTTGTCCATATGGAGAATGCAAGGGCCGAGAGTACGACCATATAGCTTAGCAACATTACTCCCAGGGGAGTGATCCGGGTTAACCGCCCGCCTGTGACACCTCCAAGTAGCATCAGGATAATACCGCCAAAGCCCAATTGATATCCGGTTACAATCATAGCGTCTGCCTTCTGGCAGACTTTTTTGCTGAGAAGAGAGCCTGCGGCAAAGGCCAGTCCGGCCAAAAGCATCATTCCATCCCCCATAAAATTAAAATGAATATCCGAGGAGGATAAGCCGTGCTGGTTTATCATAATAATTCCTGCAAAGCCAACCAGGCAGCCGGCTAATTTATTCAGAGTTAATTTGTCGTTCTTATAGAGCAGGTGCGCCAGAATTACAACAAAGAAGGAGCTGGAAGAATTCAAAATTGAGCCCTTCACACCGGTAGTGTTGGACATGCTGATGTAGAAAAAGATATATTGCAATATGGTCTGACTCAGGCTGACCAGCAGAATTCCGTGTCGTGCGGAGGCGTCCGGAATGACCAGCCTTTTATTCTGAAGCGCGCTGATCAGCAGGGTGAGAACGCCGGCAGCAAAGAAACGGATACCGGCAAAAACCAGCTTGCCCGGGATATCACCTGCCGGCAAAGCAAAGAGCTCATAGCCTGCCTTGATGCAGGGATACGCGCTTCCCCAGAGCAGAGTGCATAGGATGGATAAAAGCAGAACATAGATGGGATGAGTAAATATGGTTTCGATTGAGAATTTTTTCATTGGAGTACAGTCCTTCCCTGAGTAATATATAATGGATACCGATTTCAGATCATAAATAAAAAAACATACCTTATTTCCAGCTCTGCGCACAAGCAGTATTGCAGCATGTGCGCAGAGCTTTATTATATCATAACTTCTTTTGTAATCTCGTGCTTCGATTGCATGCTGCGAGCAAGCGAGCTCTTGCTCACTACGTTTTTATTATATCATAATGAAACACATTCATAATCATGTTGCTGCAGATGCATGATTCAAGCAAGCCCGTCCCCACTATCCTTTAACTATATCACACAATTCACAGTGAATGAACATATTTTCAGGAAAAAGTACTTGTAGATTGTCCGTAATATTGATATGATCAAGATATATATAATAAAAATTGTTTTATAACATTATTTTTGTTGCAATCCTAATGGGTGCACCATGGGATGGATTGGAGAGTTATGATACAGACAATTAAAATGAACTTAGACGATATGGAACATCTCGCAGCGGTATCCAAGGCATTGTCCTCTGAGACGAGGATTGAGATATTAAGGCGGCTGCGCCATAAGGATCTGAATGTGAACGAAATTGCGGAATTGCTGAATATTCCGGCATCCTCCTCAGCGGCACATGTTAAGGTGCTGGAGGAGGCAGGAATGATTAAGACTTCCCTGCAGCCGGGAATTCGGGGCTCCATGAAGCTGTGCCATATTGTGCTGGATCATATCTATGTGGAAATGAATACCTCCAGGAATCTGGAGCAGGATGAAGAGATTATTAAAATGCCCATTGGAAGCTACGTGAACTATAAAATTGAGCCTACCTGCGGCATGGCCAGCAGTAAGGGACCGATCGGAGCCGAGGATGACCCCAGATGCTTTTATCTGCCGGAACGCATCGAGGCACAGTTGATCTGGCTGGGGCACGGATCAATAGAATACCGCTTTCCGACCAATGTCATGGAGGGGAAGAAGGTACAAAGGCTTGAGCTGTCGATGGAAGTATGTTCTGAGGATCATGAATACAATATGAATTATCCGTCGGATATAACCCTTTGGGTAAATGGCCTGGAGGCAGGGACCTGGTGCTGCCAGAGTGATTACGGCGGAAGGCGGGGAAAGCTAAATCCCGGCTGGTGGCCCGATAAAAATACCCAGTACGGAGTTCTTAAAACCTGGAGCATAACGGAGCAGGGCTGTCTGTTGGATGATGAAAAGGCAGAGAACAGAAGCCTGTCGGAGTTTGGGCTTAATGGGAAGGGATATATCTCTGTGCGGATCGGAATCAAGGAGGATGCAGAGCACCGGGGAGGTATGAATCTCTTTGGGGAAGGCTTCGGTGATTATCCGCAAAACATTGTTATGAAGCTCATATTTAAAAAGGAGTAAAAGTATTTGGATGGCTCTTTACAAACGCAGTGAAGCGTAGTATGATGTAAACAAACAATAATAATGTTATATAACATAAAATATGTTTTAAATAAAACTGTGACAATCAGGAAAAGGAGAATGCAATATGAAGAAGGAATTGCTTCAGAAGTTTGAGGAGATCTTTGGCAGTGACGGTGAATATCAGGTCTATTTTGCACCGGGCAGAGTCAATCTGATCGGAGAGCATACCGACTACAATGGAGGCCATGTATTTCCCTGTGCGTTAACCATTGGAACCTACGCGGTTGCCAGAAAGAGAAATGATGATAAATTACGTTTTTATTCTCTGAATTTCAAGGGACTTGGAGTGATTGAGAGCCGGGTGGAAAAGCTGGAATTCAAAAAGGAGGACGACTGGACGAACTATCCTAAGGGCGTAATCTGGGCATTGCAGAAGAAAGGGTATCCCATCACAAGCGGCATGGACGTATTATATTTCGGTAATATTCCCAACGCCTCGGGACTATCCTCCTCCGCGTCCCTGGAGGTATTAACCGCTTTCCTCCTTAAGAAGCTGTTCGGCTTAGAGATAACCAATACGGAGATTGCCCTGATCAGCCAGTATTCTGAGAACAACTTTAATGGTGTAAATTGCGGAATTATGGATCAATTTGCGGTAGCCATGGGAAAGAAGGATCACGCCATATTTCTGGATACGGCCGATCTGTCCTACGAGTATGCACCTCTTACCCTTGGCGATGCCAAGATTGTAATCATGAATACCAATAAGAAGCGCGGCCTCGGAGATTCTAAGTACAATGAGAGAAGAAGCGAGTGTGAATCAGCTCTTCGTGATCTTCAGAAGGTGCTGCCGGTGACTTCTCTGGGAGAGCTGACGGAGGAGCAGTTTGAAGAATATAAGATGTCCATACAGAGTCCTGTTGAGAGAAAACGTGCAAAGCATGCCGTGTATGAGAACCAGAGAACCGTGAAGGCGGTAGAAGCTTTAAAAAAGAATGATTTGGAGCTCCTTGGCAAGCTGATGGTTGCTTCCCATGAATCTCTTCAGCATGATTACGAGGTAACAGGAATTGAGCTGGATACCATTGTTGAAGCTGCCTTAAAGCAGGAGGGAGTAATCGGAGCAAGAATGACCGGAGCAGGCTTTGGCGGATGTGCGGTCAGCATCGTAAAGGAAGCGGCAGTCGAGGCTTTCATTCAGAAGGTAGGAAAAGAGTATAATGAGAAAATAGGCTATCTGGCAGCCTTCTATGTGGTTGAGGTCGGAGACGGTCCGGTTATATTATAAGGAAGTGTCAAAGCAGCAGCTCGGTAATTTATGCCGCCGTTTTCGGCGGCGGAATGGAGGTAAGTATGACAATTTTAGTACTGGGCGGTGCGGGCTATATTGGTTCCCATACCGCATATGAATTAATCGAACGGGGAGAGGATGTTGTTATCGCAGATAATCTGGAAACAGGCTATCTGGAAGCGGTGCATCCGAACGCACGATTCTATCAGGGGGATATCCGCGATCGAAGCTTTATTGATCATTTATTTGATCAGGAAAAGATCGATGCGGTCATACACTTTGCTGCAAATTCCCTGGTGGGAGAGAGCATGGTTAATCCATTAAAATATTATGATAATAATTTATGCGGTACCAAGGTACTGTTGGAATCCATGGTAGCCCACAAGGTGGATAAGATTGTATTCTCTTCCACAGCGGCTACTTACGGGGAGCCGGAGCGGGTTCCGATCCTGGAAACCGACCGAACCATGCCGACGAATACCTACGGTGAGACAAAGCTTTCCATGGAGAGGATGTTCCATTGGACTTCGGTAGCCCATGGAATTACCTTCGTATCCCTGCGTTATTTCAATGCCTGCGGAGCACATAAGAGCGGTGCCATTGGAGAGGCGCATAATCCGGAATCCCATCTGATTCCGCTCATTTTGCAGGTTCCTAACGGACAGAGGGAGGCAATCAGTATCTACGGCGATGACTATGATACGAAGGACGGCACCTGTGTACGTGACTATATCCATGTAACGGATCTGGCCCAGGCGCATATCCTTGCGGTGGAATATTTGATGAAGGGCAGCGAAAGCAGTATTTTCAACCTGGGTAACGGGGTTGGATTTACGGTAAAGGAAGTGATTGAGGCAGCCCGAAAGGTGACCGGCCATCCGATCAAAGCAGAGTTGGTTCCCAGAAGGGCCGGTGATCCGGCGAAGCTGATCGCTTCCAGTGAGAAAGCGAAAGAGGTACTGGGCTGGAAGCCGGAGCATGCGGATTTGGAGGAGATTATTGCTTCTGCCTGGAAGTGGCATAAGGATCACCCTCACGGATATCATAAATAGAAAGGCTTAGGAAAAACATGATTTACGAGCAAATAGCGAAGCTGGTTCAATATGCGGAGGAGACCGGGCTGATCGAGAAGGAAGATAAAATTTATGCGGCCAACCGGCTTCTGGCGCTCTTTGAATTGGAGGATTATCCGGTGACAAAGACGGAACCGGGAGATGCCAAACTGGAGGAAATACTGAATTCCATGCTGGATTATGCCTGTGAACAGGGATTGATCAAGGAGGAAGGAATTGCAGCCCGTGATTTGTTTGATACCAGGATTATGGGTATCTTGACACCGCCGCCCAGTGTTGTGATAAAACGGTTTCAGGAATTGTATCAGGAGTCTGCCGCAAAAGCGACGGATTATTACTATAAATTCAGTCAGGACACGGATTATATCAGAAGGTACCGGATTGCAAAGGACATGAAATGGGTTACTGATACGGAATATGGTGATATCGATATTACCATCAACCTGTCTAAGCCGGAGAAGGATCCAAGAGCGATCGCGGCGGCGAAGCTGGCAAAGCAGAGCGGTTATCCCAAGTGCCTGCTCTGTCCGGAGAATGTCGGCTATGCCGGAAGGGTGGATCATCCGGCGAGGCAGAATCACCGGATCATTCCCATCAGAATTAATGAACAGGACTGGGGCTTTCAATATTCTCCTTATGTATACTATAATGAGCATTGTATCGTATTTAATATGGAGCATGTACCAATGCAGATCGATCGTGCCGCATTTCGCAAACTCCTGGATTTTGTGAAGCAGTTTCCGCATTACTTTGTAGGCTCCAATGCAGATCTGCCGATTGTGGGCGGATCGATTCTGAGCCATGATCATTTTCAGGGAGGCAATTATGAATTTGCAATGGCGAAAGCTCCCATCGAACGGTATTTTACGATTTCCGGCTTCCCGGAGGTGGAAATAGGAGTGGTACGCTGGCCGATGTCCGTATTACGTCTTCGCTGTGAGGATGACAGCCGGCTGGTAGAGCTGTCCGACCGTATCTTGCATCGGTGGCGGGGGTACTCGGATGAAGCCGTATGCATTCATGCCTTTACCGGAACGGAGCCTCATAATACAATAACTCCCATCGCACGGCAACGGGGAGGGAAATATGAGATGGATCTGGTACTTCGCAATAATCTGACAACCGAAGAGCATCCTCTTGGCTTATATCATCCCCATAGCGAGCTCCATCATATCAAGAAGGAGAACATCGGCTTGATTGAGGTTATGGGCCTGGCGGTGCTGCCGGCAAGACTCAAGGAGGAAATGAGCTTGTTAAGCGAGTATCTCTTGGGAGGAAAGGAGCTTCGGTCCAATGATCAGCTTGCCAAGCATGCAGATTGGGTCGACGGATTTTTACCGCAGTATCCGGAGCTGACCGGGGATACCATAGAGCGTATTTTGGAGGATGAGATCGGCAAGGTATTCTGCCAGGTGCTGGAGCATGCCGGTGTGTATAAGAGAACACCGCAGGGGCAGGCGGCCTTTGACCGGTTTATCATGACGATTTAATTTATATTATAAAAAGGATGCTGCAATACAGGATCAGGAACAGCGCCGGTTCTCCTGTTTTGCAGCATTCTTTTTATTTCATGGGAAATTCTATTCTAATCGGATGAACTTCTGTGGGTCTATTTTCTGGTGATGGCTACTCTCCATACTTCGGGACCTTCCTCCAGATACTCCCATTCAAAGGTATCTGCCCGTTCAATAATGAACTGGTAATGCAGCGGTCTGGGATCATGGTCATTAATGAGCTCCATAGCTTCCCCTGCCTTTAATGCTTCAAAGGTATTAAAAATCGCCGGATGCTTGTCCTTAGGTTCATAGATGCGTGCATCTACCTGCGCTTTGAATTCTTTCAATGATTTCGCTCCTCTCTGCTCCTTGCGGCTGTTTCCGTAAGCATGTATGCATCCCTTTGCACATCGCGGGAAGCAGCATACTGATCGGATGATGCTATATGAATTGTACAGATAGTATCATATCGAAATAGGGGCGAAAGGGATATGATTCAAATCACATCTATTCCCTGCGGATTATTTTACGGTATCCATCACGGTCGTCTTGATGATATCCAGCCGTTCCTGCAATGCCAAAGAAGAAGTCTCGGATGGAGGCAAGTAAGAATTACTGGTGATGTTATCCCGGAAGAGAAAGACATACCAGGTCGCAGCCAGCGCATATCTTCCATAGATAAGATCCATATGAAAGCTGTCCCGGCAAAGGCTGAGTCCGCCGTTGCCATAATCAAAAGCAGGGATGGAACGAAGGGCTTGAATGACCTCGCCGCTGGGGATGACACGAAGCGACAGTTGTTCTGACAAGCGTCTGTAGGTGTCAGCAATGGCCTGATACATCATAGTTTGGTCACAGTTATAATTCACATAATCCGGGTGAGGTGAATCGGTTTCATAAGCCCAGGTCTGGTGCAGTAACGGCTCTGCACCAGTGGCGTATTGCCTTATGTAATCGATAATTCCGCTAATATAGGGGTGGTATGTATCCCAAAGGCCGCTGCAGCCGCTGACCTGCTGCAAAGTAACATAGTCCCAGGGTTCCTGCACCAGTGCCTCTCTGATTGATATCATTTGTCCGGTAAAATTACCGTTCAGCTCATATTCATACAGAGCAGCATCGGAGAGAATGTTCTTCCAATGGGTTTCCAAAGAGCAGCCGCCGATATAAAGGTTTACAACCCGGCAATTCTTGCCGCCTGCTTCTGCAAGCTGGGATAAATAAGCGGTGGCATCCTGGGAAAAGCTGTTTCCTATGGCAAGTATACGGATCATAAAACCGCCTCCTCTCTTTCATTGTGCTGATCCAGCTTCCTGTTTCTGAAATATAAGCATAGATCCAGGGAAACCATAATTAAATTTATAATATAGAAGACCACTACATAACTAAGTTTGCCGGAAAGGAATTTTGATGCAATTCCAAAAAGATACCCCACCAATACAAAGCATAAAAAAATGATGCTTTTTCCTTTGGCAGTACGGGAGGTGTAGGATTTGATGATGGATGTCGGCCAGGATAAACCGAAGCAGATCACCATCGCTGCTTCAAATAATTGTGACATGGATGTACCTCACTATTCTAGTTTTTTATCATTCTAGCACACGAAACGGGGAATGTAAAACCCACATATTTTTTGCTGGATAAATACCGAAGCTTGTATTATACTCTTGAGATAAGGCGGCATCTCAGATAAAGTATGCCAGTCATGAAAGCGGAATAAATCAGAGCAGCAAAGGAAGGATACAAATGAATAATATTGTGTTAATCGGAATGCCGGGAGCCGGCAAAAGTACAGTTGGAGTCATTTTGGCCAAGGTAATGGGGTATCATTTTATAGATTCGGATCTGCTCATCCAGGAGCAGGAGAAATGTTTATTAAAAGACATTATTGCCAGAGACGGACTGAATGGCTTGATTGCCATAGAAGAAAAGGTCAACAGCAATATCCTGACGGACAATGCGGTGATTGCCACGGGCGGAAGCGTGATCTACGGAGAAAAGGCGATGGAACATCTGAGAAAGATAGGAACGGTGGTATATATCAAGCTCAGCTACCGGACCATCAGCAAGAGATTGGGAAACATCAAACAGCGGGGAGTGGTATTCAGGGAAGGGCAGACTTTGCAGTCTCTATATGAGGAACGCTGCCCCCTGTATGAAAAATATGCCCATATTACCATCGAGGCGGAGGAGCTGGATATGGAAGAGCTGATGACTAAAATAAAAGATACCATAGTATAGCGTGCTATATCATGGAATATCCTGCAGCAGGAAAGCCAAAGGACCTGATTGCCTGCGGTGCAGGATATAGTAAGGACGCATATCCCTTGCATCGGTATTTTGTGACATGAGGCGCATTTGCTTGACCCGCCACGGATGGACAGAGGTACTCTGATGGCAGGTTCATAAATCTACCAGTGGCAGGCCTCCTCTAAAAGCTTTACGAAGGCTTCCAACCCCTGCCTGTCATCATCGTCAAAGCGGGATAGCCTTGGGCTGTCGATATCCAATACCCCCACTACCTTCTCCTGATAACGGATAGGAATCACAAGCTCGGAACGGGAAGCACTGTCGCAGGCAATATGCCCCGGAAAGGAATGAACATCTGCCACCAATTGGGTGGCATTTTTATGTACGGCAGTGCCGCACACTCCTTTTCCCACAGGGATATGAATGCAGGCCGGCTTCCCCTGAAAGGGGCCCAGGAGCAATTCATCGCCGTTCATAGAGTTTCTTAGATAAAACCCCACCCAGTTAATGTCCTTTAATGCGCCGTTAAGAAGAGCAGAGGCATTACTGAGATTGGGAATTACATGATGCTCACCCTCAAGCAGAGCGCGCAGCTGCTCCTGTAGGAGGGCGTAAAGCCCGGGTTTGTCGTCCGGATACATTGACATTAATTCCTGCATATACTTCTCCTTGTGAGGTTATTCAAAAAGCCGGTTCATCTTCTCACGAATCTTTTTTTCTTTTGCCGTCCTGGCTTGTGCATCCTTCTGGTACATTCCGTCCGCGTCCTGCACCAGACAATCCCCTTCCCGGCTATCTAAGGGAAGCTTGTACTTAGGAATTGAGATGAAGGATTTATCTGCCATCTCGCATACGGCATAGCTGCCTTCAAAACGGTCGATGATAAATTTCTGCATAAAAAACCTCCCTTTCTATTATTTTATTATTGTAAAACATGTTCATGATCTCCAGTTCAGATCGCATGACTGCGAGCAAGCTCTTATCAAGCTCGCTACGCTTTATCATACCATGAACATAAAACGTGTTCATGATCTCCAGCTCCCATCGCATGACTGCGAGCAAGCTCTTATCAAGCTCGCTACGCTTTATCATACCATGAACATAAAGCATGTTCATGATCTTCAGCTCCGATCGCATGACTGCGAGCAAGCTCGCATCATGCTCACTACGCTTTATCATTTTGCTAAGTCCTGCTCTGTAATGGAATACGCCTGCTTATTCACCGATACGGTCTGGCCATCGGATGTAAAAATGATACTGCCCTGTTCATCGGTCCGGTATACCTTGATATTATGCTCCTGCATGGCTTGCAGGGTTTCGGCATGGGGATGTCCGTATTTATTGTCCTTGCCGGCGCTGATTACTGCAAAGGAAGGGCTTACTGCATTTATGAACTTCGTATTGCTGCTGTAGGCGGAGCCGTGATGTCCGAGCTTTAAGACCTCAGCCGAGAGATCAAGACCGTTTTTCAGCATTTCATCCTCGGAGAGCTTCTCGGCATCTCCGGTCAAGAGGAAAGAGGTATTGCCGTAGGTAAGCCGGATGCAGATGCTGTAATCATTCAGATCCGCATATTCGGAGGAATTCGGTGCCAGAATGGTAAAGCTGGCATCTCCAAAGGAATACCGGTCCCCGACAACCGGGCGGGTTACCTTGAGCTGCTGCTCCTCCAGGGAATCCAGTACATCCTCGAAGGTGTCCGTAGTATGAACGGCATCGGGCAGGAGGACCTTGTTCACCTCGAAGGAATCCAAAATGGTGTCCAATCCTCCGATATGGTCGCTGTGCGGATGGGTTCCTATGACATAGTCGAGTTTATCGACTTGCTGGCTGATAAGATATTCCCTGACCAGGGAGCCCTTATTATTCTCTCCGGCGTCAATTAGCATGGTGGAATTGCCTGTTTCTACAAAAATGGCATCTCCCTGCCCGACATCAATAAAATGCACCTCCATAATGCCGTCTGGTGTCGGAGCATTTCTGGAGGCTTCCTGATCGGACATGGTTATGTACTGATTGATTAATATAGAGAGCACGGCCAGAAGAGTTATACCGGCGATACGGCCCACAATCTGCTTCGTTTTTTTTCTCATATTTGTTAATCTCCTTAGGAATATTATAGCGGGAAACAGGATATTTTACAATGCTTATATCTTACTATATACGGTGAAATGCATTTTATGTCCTTTCCAAAGGCCGAAAAAGGGATATAATTTAATTGGAGGAAGCCTTGCGGGAAACGGGAGATTACCTTATGATAGGTAATAAATATAATCGGCATTAACAGCCGGAAAATATCCGAAAAACAGAATGGAGGTATCAACAATGAGACTGTTCACTGCTATTTTATTGGAGGAGGATATCAAGGAAGGCTTATACGGCACGGTTGCAAAGCTGAAGGAGCTTGCTGCGGCAGGAAGCTTTACTGCCAAAGAGAATCTTCACCTTACGGTTAACTTTATCGGAGAGACCGGGAGGCTGGAGGAGGTAAAGAAAGCTATGGGCACTGCACTAGAGAAAGCCAGGACAGAGAGCTTCTTATTGACGCTTCACGGCTTCGGGCGGTTTAAACGTCCGGAGGGGGATATCTGCTGGGTTGGTGTGAACGAGGAACCGGCCTTGTGGCGGCTGCATAGAGAATTAGTGAAGGAGCTGAAGGAAGCAGGCTTTTTTGACATGGATGACCGGGAATATAAACCTCACCTGACGCTGGGACGTCGGGTAAGGCTGGATAAGGGCACGGATTACGGTGTACTGAACTCGGAAATAGAGCCGATGAATACGAGGGTGACTAAATTAAGCCTGATGAAATCGGAGCGCATCCAAGGAAAACTGACCTATACGGAGATTTTCCAGATCGGATTGAATGGGCCTGTTTCACTCAAACCAAATATGCCGAGGTAGAATATAATGTAGCAGAGGGAGCGCTATGCTCATTCGGAGACAACCGCGAGGCAGGGAAGCAGATACGACCAGGGAGAAGGAGGAGCTGCTGCCTAAGGAATGATTAAGATATAACTTCCGATCCTTTTTTCAAGGAGTATCGCAGTGATTGGAATTCGATGCAAAAAGAAGAGGAAGTTATATCTTGGATATGCCTAAATAATGAAGATGGAGCTTGAAGCATGAAAATATTAGTGGATGCGGACGCTTGTCCGGTAAAAAATATTATTGAAAAAATTGCACGGCAGTACGGACTTCCAGTGCTGATGCTGATTGATACCAGTCATATCCTGGCCTCGGATTACAGTGAAATAATACTGGTAAGCAA
>JAEZFH010000137.1 GCA_023437885.1 Bacillota bacterium
GCATATCGCAGGAGGAAATTCCTCCTTCCAGGGAGGATAGCTTATCTCCTAAATCTTTTAGAGTATGCCTCAGTTCTTCTTCCGAATTGCTGTTATAATTAAGCCCTCCCGCTTCATACCTGAGCAATACCCTTCCGTCCAGATTCCTGACCTCCATGGCGGTTTTCGTGCCGCCGCCATCAAGACCTGCCACATAATGCTCCATCGCAACTCCTATCCTTTTCCTACATTTTTACCGGTAATACTCCGCCTGGTACAAATTGCTTCTTTAATAGCTCTGTAACCGCCATGAAGCTGTTAAGAGTATATTCATAGGCAGCAATGCCATATACCCCTTCCGGCAGTTCTCTTAAATCATAGGGATTTCTCAGGGCAATCACCAAAATATTATTATGTATGCCTGCTAATTCCTTGACCAGCTCCAATTGCCCCTGATACAAATGTCCATTATAAGTGCCTACCACGATGCTGCTCGCGTCTTTTATTTCCTCGGCGATGCCGGTGATTTCAGCCTTGTCGGGATCGGCAGAGACCCGTATGCTCCTTCCCCCTAATTTCTCTTGAAGATAGTCCGCAAACTGCAAGGCTTCCTGGTCATTGGATACATTGGTAGCACGAAACGCAGGTGCTCCTATAAACAACGGAGTATTCCCCAACTGAAATCCATCCGGCGGCAGCTTTACAGGAGTTATGCTTTGCTTCAGCAAATCATAGGCCGCTTCTTTGCCCTTCCTGGCATCAAAGCCAGGATGCTTCTGCTTTCCCTTCAACTCCGCTTTAAAGCTTATGATTTTTTCAACACTGTCCCTCATATCCTCCATGGATATTTGGCCGCTCTCAAGTGACGCAGTCAGCGCATCTGAGACTTCACGCGCAACTGCGGCAGTATGGGAGATAAAGATCAAATCCACACCGGCCCGGATTGCCTGCAGACAGCCCTCCACTGTTCCGTAATATTTTTTAATTGCACTCATTTCCATGCAGTCACTTACTACAAGTCCACGAAAGCCTAATTTTTCTTTTAACAGCCCGGTGATGATTTTATGAGACATGGTAGCCGGTATGTTATTTTCTTCAATTTTAGGAAACATTATGTGGGTGGTCATCACTGCCGGAATACCCGCTTCAATCACCCTCTGAAAGGGGATCAGCTCACATTGCTCCAGTTCACTGATATCCTTATGAATTGTCGGCAATCCCACATGGGAGTCCACGCTGGTATCACCATGGCCCGGAAAATGCTTTGCACAGGCGTAAACGCCTCCCTCCAGCAGTCCTTTCGTCATAGCCACCGCATATTCTGCTGCTTCCTCCGGCTTATCGCCGTAGCTCCTGACTCCAATCACCGGATTATTGGGGTTGGAATTCACATCTACCGTCGGCGCCAGATTAAAATTCACACCGACGCTGGATAGCTGTTCTCCCGTTATCTTGCCTGCAAGAAATGCATTTTCCACCTTACCCGTTGCGGCAATTGCCATTGCGCCGGGGACATTGGCTGCATCCTGGCTCAATCTGGTTATCATTCCGCCTTCCTGGTCAATGGTGATAAAGGCCTCCTGCCCGGTATGAAGCCGAATTAGTTCCTGTAAATCACCGCATAATTTTTTTAGCTGGTCATTGCTTTTAATATTGTGCTTGAATAAAATGATATTGCCGATCTTATAATTACTGATTAAATCCGTAATATCCTCATTGATTTCGGTTCCGTCAAAGCCCACCGCCATGCGCTGTCCGACGAAACCTCTTAAATCCAACTTGTCCATTCTAATCCTCCTTGACACCCATTCTTATCCTTCCTGACGCTCATTCTTATTCTCCCTGACGCCGCATTGCAGCGTCCCAAATAATTGGTGAACCTGAACTAATCATAGATATGATATTTTTTCTTACGCATTCCGAATTCCTCTAATGCTTTTTTATTCCTTTTCATTATCCTCTCTGCCGTCCAGCCTTCTTCCTCAAAATAATGATTGCCGGATAACAGGCTGATAAATGCTCTGCCATTCTCCTTGACCGGTTCTAAAAGCTTAAAATCTCCGGGGTATAAGTCCCTGATGGTTTCAAGGATGGTAAGCCCTGTTTTATAGCTTTCATAGGTCTCATAATTCGTAATATGAATATGGACCCCCTGACAAAATTCTCCGGTATGCTTGGAACTGGTCGGGGTGAAGTATGCCGGCGTAAAGCCTGCGCCCTCCAGCTGCTTCTCCCTCAGCTCCTTCACCAGCCGGTAAGCCTCAATATATGGAGCACCTATGATCTCAAAGGGGCAGGAGGTTCCCCTCCCTTCCGATAAATTAGTCCCTTCCGCAAGACAGGTCCCCGTATAAACACAGGCAGTATCAAAACGAGGAATACCGAGGCTTGGCATAACCCATACCTGGCCGGTCTTATAAAACATATCGCTGCGCTTCCATCCCGTACAGGGTATGATCTCCAGGCTGCAGCCAATCCCTTCTTCTTCATTTACCATACGCGCCAGCTCGCCTATGGTAAGCCCATACCGGGCAGGTAATTGATACGCGCCCACAAAGCTCTGACAGCCCGGCTCCAAAACACTGCCTTCGATGACAGCGCCTCCAAGCGGATTGGGACGGTCTAATACAATAAATTCCTTTCCATACCTGGCACAGTCCTCCATGGCGTAAATCATGGTGGAAATAAAGGTATAATACCTGACACCCAAATCCTGAATGTCATATACAACTGCATCAATGTTCTCCAGCATTTCTTTGGTTAACCGCTTGGAATCCTTCCGGTATAAGCTATAAACCGGCTTGCCGGTTAGTTTATCAGTGTAGTCATCAACAATGCCGCCGGCCTCCCGGTCACCCCTCACACCATGCTCCGGTCCGAACAATGCCTGCAAATCAAAGTGCTTATCGATAATTTCAATGGTGGAATTCAATTCATTATCCACCCCGGAAATGGAGGTAATCAGGCCGATGCGTTTTCCTTCCAAAAATTCTTTGTATTTTAATATATTATCTATGCCCTTTAACATAACAGCTCCTAACTAATTATTTCATATAAATACGAAGTATTTGATTGACAGTGATCCAATTATATAGTTAAATAAATTCATACAACAGATATTATTACGTAATTTTATTTCATATTTAGAGGCGAAGTGCTAATTATTGCAAAACATAATTCACCTTGCTGCTATAGGTTTTCTGTACAATTTGCGATATTAGGCGAAAGGGGATTTCCATGAACAAACTTTATCAATTAACAAAAAAGCCCTCCCGTTTGGCAATCGGCTTAATGAGCGGCACCTGTACCGACGGTATCGATGCGGCTCTGGTTCGGATCGAAGGCTTTCATACCGATACAAAGGTACACCTCCTTGACTTTATTACGATCCCATATGACTCACAAACCCGCACCAGACTGCTGGAGCTTGCCTTCGGCACCCTGTACGGAAGCGAAGAAGTGTGCAAAATGAACTTTCTGCTAGGCCGGCTTCTGGCCGATGCCTGCCTGGAGGTCTGCAGGAAAGCCGGGATACCAACGGCAGAAATTGATTTTGTCGGCAGCCATGGCCACACCATTTTTCATCAGCCGAACGAAATCTCTTACTTAAATCACCGCATTACTTCCACTCTGCAAATCGGAGAGGCCTCTCTGATCAGTGAAGCCCTTGGATGTCCGGTGATCTCGGATTTCCGGGTAAGAGATATGGCGGCCGGAGGTCAGGGTGCTCCTTTGGTGCCCTATACCGAATACTTAATCTACAGCCGGAAGGGAAAGGCGATTGCCTTACAAAATATCGGCGGTATCGGCAATATTACCTTTTTGCCGGAGGATAACCATATGGATCACATCATCGCCTTTGATACCGGCCCCGGAAATATGATTATCGATGCTCTGGTTTCCATCCACACCGGCGGAGCAAGAAATTATGATGAAGGCGGCACCATTGCAGCCTCCGCAGCAGTACATACGGGACTTCTCCAGTGGCTTTTACAGGACCCCTATCTCTACCGCAGCGCTCCCAAAACCACCGGCAGGGAATACTATGGGGCAGAATTCGTTAATGCATTATTGGAGAAGGCAAAGGAATATGACCTGGCCTTGCCCGATATTATTGCTACTGCCACCATGTTTACGGCCAAATCCATTGAAACCGGTGTAACACAGCAGCTTCCCAGACGCCCCGATGAATTAATTGTCGGCGGAGGCGGCAGCCTGAACCGTACCCTTATGGAGGCGATCCAATCATGCCTGCCAGCATGCCGGGTAATGACCAACGAAGACCTTGGTTTAGACAGCAACGCCAAGGAAGCCGTCGCATTTGCCGTGCTTGCCAATGAAACTTTATTCGAGTCCAACAATACCGTTCCCACTGCCACCGGTGCCCGCCATAGCGTTGTTATGGGAAAAATCACATTATAGCAAAGGAAGGTCCGTATGACTAATATTGAAGTTAAAACACGCAGTATCATGGATTCCCTGAATAATTCCGAGAAAAAGGTCGCTGCTTATTTTCTTAATAATATAGAACATATTTTTTCCATGCCCGTCGCGCAGTTGGCAAAGGAATCCGGTGTAAGCCAGGTAACCTGGGTTCGCTTCTGCAAGGCTCTGGGTTTTGACGGGCTAAAGGACCTGAAAAAAAGCTTATTTATCGAGCTTAACAGCGCCACCGCCAATGAAGCTTCAAAAACTCTGGTTTTCTCCGATATCAAAAAGCAAAATAACATGGAGCAGATAAGCTCCTCCATCAAAAATTCGGCCATTCAGGCAATCGAAGATACGATGAAAATGCTTGATTATGATGAATTAGCCACGATTATTAAAGTAATTGACCAGGCGGAGCGCATTCATATCTTTGGTATCGGTGCTTCCGGTATTGTCGCGGATGACTTTTACCGCAAGCTGATCCGGATCGGCAAAAATGACTGCTTCAGCTACGATGCCCATACCCAGCTGACCTATGGTGCCACCCTAAGCCCAAAGGATATTGCCATCATATTCTCCTATTCCGGTACCACCAATGAGATGCTGGAGCTCCTCTCCCTTTCAAAATCAGCTCATTGTCCGACCCTGGCGATTACTAAATTTGCAAAAAGCCCGTTAATGACGGCGGCTGATTATTCGATCTATATCTCCGCACCGGAGGTCGACTTGCGAAGCGGTGCCATGAGCAGCCGTCTGGCGCAATTGACTATTGTAGATATGCTGTTTACCATCCTTGCCAGTAAAAACTATTCCTACGTTGAAAAGTATCTGGAAAAAAGCTATGAGGCCTGCCGTTCCCATCATGTATGATAGAACAGGCTCCTGTAACAAAAATCATGTTAATGTTAGTCTTCTGCCCCGATCAGAAATTGCAAGCATGCTTGCATTTCCGATTGGAGCATTGATTATATTCATAAGACGTAAGAGCTTACTGCAAAGCTCTTACGTTTTCTTTAACATAAGAGTGGCTCGCTAAGCGTGCCACTCGTTGTATTCTGAGCATAAGCGTGCCACTCGTTATTTATTCCGCTTTTCGGGTATTAAGGATGTCTGATATCCTTCCCTTTGCCTTCACAAGTAATTCTTCCGCCTCTTCTCTGCTGCAATTGCACTGAACCATTACAATTGCTGTTTTGGCAGAGTAATCACATTGGGATAACGCTTCTCTTGCCCTGGCATCATTCACTCCCGTGGAGCTCTTTACAATCGTAACCGTTCGTTCTATTAACTTTTCATTGGTCGCTTTTACATCCACCATAAGGTTTCCGTATACCTTGCCAAGCTTTATCATGACGGAGGTGCTGAGCATGTTAAGCACCATTTTCTGGGCGGAACCGCATTTCATCCGGGTGGAGCCCGTAATTACCTCCGGCCCCGTGATCGGTGCAATGGATACATCCGTAAGTTTATGTAATTCGGACCCCGGACAGCAGGTAAGGGAAACCGTCCTGGCACCGATCCTTTTCGCATATTGAACGGCACCGATTACATATGGTGTTCTTCCGCTGGCCGCAATGCCCACCAGTACATCATTATCGCTGAAATTAATTGCTTTCAGATCTTCTTCCCCCAGATTGTAATTATCCTCCGCACCTTCCACTGCTTTTACAATGGCTCCGCTCCCTCCGGCGATAATCCCCTGGACTAATTCCGGGTCCGTGCCAAAGGTCGGGGGACACTCCACAGCGTCCAGGATACCAAGTCTGCCTGAGGTACCGCATCCGCAATAGATCAGCCTTCCTCCTGCAGATAGGGCCTCATATATGATATCAACCGCTTTTTCTATGAATATTAATTCTTTTTCCACGGCATAAGCAACCATTTTGTCCTCTTCGTTAATAAGATTTAACATTTCACCCGTGCTCAGCCGGTCAATATGTTCGGTTCTCCGATTCTTCTGTTCCGTTTTTATCAAACTTAATTTTACCATTCACTTTCACCTCTGTTAGAATTATTAACCCTTGACCGAGCCTATTGTTAAGCCCTTTACAAAGTATTTTTGCAAAAACGGATATAAAACAATAATCGGCAATGTAGATGTAATGATAACCGCTGATTTAATGGAAATAGCAATGGTAGCCTTGTCGGATGCTCCTGCCGCATCACCGAGCATGGAGGTTCCATTTACAATATTTCTTAAGAACAGCATAACCGGAAATTGATTGGTATTCAGATAGATTAAGCCATTAAACCAATCATTCCAGAAAAATACGGCCGTGTATAGTCCGATGGTTGCCAAGGCCGGCTTGGACAGCGGCACCACAATCTGCATTAATATTTTGAAATAGCCAAGACCGTCGATTAATGCCGCATCTTCAATCTCTTCCGGTATCGTCTTAAAAAAGTTAACCAGGATGATCAGGTTAAACTGATTAATCGCAAAGGGTATCAGCATCGCAAATCTGGTACCGGTCAGGCCAAGGTTCGATATTAACAGGTAATTCGGTATCAAGCCGCCTGAGAAGAACATAGAGAAAACCACCATTTTCATGATAAAGCCATGACCGCGTAAAAATCCTTTCGATAAAGGATAAGCGAAGAACATGGTAAACAGTAAGGATATACAGGTTCCGACTATGGTGTAAAAAATGGTATTGCCATATGCTCTGAAAAAGTTTGGATAGGTAAATATTTGTTTGTATGCTTCAAAATTGATTCCCTTTGGGATCAGTCCGACCTCATTGTTCACGATCGCATTGGGATCCGACAGGGACATTGCAATCATATAGATAAAAGGGATCAAGCAGAATAATAACACTAATATCATAATAAGATAGACGATCGCATCAATTATGATATTTCCCATGGTTCGATATCTTTTCATAATAATCTCCATTCTGACCGGCTTAATAAATACCATCGCCGGTAAATTTCTTGCTGATGAAATTAGAGGAAGAAACCAGGATGACTCCGATGATACCGCTGAATAATCCGATGGCTGTGGCATAAGAGTAATTTTGATTTGCTAATCCGGTACGGTATACCAGGGTATCAATAATATCGCTTACCGCGGAATTCGACGGTGTATACATAAGAAGAACCTTTTCAAAGCCTAAGCTCAGCATACGACCGACATTTAAAATAAGCATTACCATAATGGTCGGTAATATGGAGGGTAAGGTTATATGCTTGATCTGCTGCAATCTTGACGCACCGTCCAATTGTGCCGCTTCATATAAATCCAGGTTAATTCCGGTGATTGCGGCAAGATAGATAATTGCTGTCCATCCTGTAAACTGCCAGGTATCCGTAAAAATATAAATCCATCTGAAGAATTGGGGCTCATTCATAAAATAAATCGGATCGATACCAAAGGTTTTGCTTAAGATGATATTCAATAAGCCTGAGCTTGGAGATAGTAATTCCTTTAATATGGCAATTACTACAACGGTTGAAATAAATCTTGGCATATACGAGATGGTTTGGACAACTTTCTTAAATTTGGCATGTCTTACTTCATTTAATAAGATGGCGAACAGAATCGGTATGGGGAAATTAATAATCAGATTTCCGAGAGATATCACCAAGGTGTTTCTGAAAGCTCTCCAAAATGCATTATCCTTGATAAAGTTTTCAAAATACCGAAAACCTACCCAGCTTACACCGAAGGGTCCCATCCCGGGCCGGTATCTGCGGAAGGCAAGTACATTTCCGAACATGGGTATGTATTTGAAAATAATGAAATATAAAATAGGTAAAATCATCATTGCATAAAGCTGCCAATACCTTTTGAAATGCCTCTTCAAGGATGTATTGGACGTTACTGCATTGACCTTTCCCTTCTTTTTCTTACCTGAACTCAAGGTGTTACCTCCTCTTTTTTTGAGGCTACCCTCCTAGGATAAAGGGTAGCCTCTCACGCTATTTATAAACAGCTATTATTTTTTAAGATTGTCGTTGTACATTTTGCAGAAATCTTCGATTCTTAAATTCTTCATTTCGGTTACATAAGCATCCCAATCAGTATCAACGCTCTTCTTGCCGGTGATAAATGCATCTACCCACACTTCAAAGGTATCGGAAAGAGGAGTCTGTAAAACGCCTGCATCTTCCGCGGTTAAGTCATCAAACATCGGAGTCGGCGGGATGGCTTGAATTACATCACCCATTGCTGCCACTTCTGCATTGATGCTTGCATAATTTTCATCATACTTGGTCATTTCATTGGCATTGATCCAAACGAGCTGTGTTACGTCGGAGCCGCAGCCGTATTTAATCTGCATGCTCTTATAGATACCTTCCGGAGCGTTCACTAATTCATCTGCAAATTTCACTTTGCCGTTATCCATGGTATAAGTAACGCCTTCCACGCCTAAGCTCCATAATTTGGCGCCTTCCTCAGAGAAGAATACCTCGTCAATGGTACGAACTACGCGTTCAAAATCATCACGCTTTGCAGTATTTGCCGGGAACATAATACCGGAGCCGGTTTTGCTCTTAGGCTGGTGATGAGCACCTGCAGGACCTGCCAGGGAAGGATACATCTGCAGCTTAAAGCCTTCGATTGTAGAAGCGCCGGTTACACCGCCAATTTGATCATAATAAGCATAGGTTGCCATTGCTTTGCCGGTTGCAAGCTTATTGGACCAGGTATCGCCGTCAATCGGGTCTGCCATTTCGGGATCCAGTAATCCCTCTTTATATAATTTTGCTAAGAAAGTAACATATTCCTTGTACTGATCACTGATTGCGCCGGTAAAATATTCGTTCTTTTCATAATCCCAGCTTAAGGTATTGGTACCGGATGCACCGTTCTTACCCACACTGACACCAAAGGAAGGCATTGTCATACGGTATAATACACGGGGTCCTGCAAGGATGGTCAACGGATAAGAATCCGGATTATCCTGCTTATATGCCTTTAAGATATTATACAGATCATCAAAGGTCTTAGGCGCAGCCAGACCCTTCGCGGTAAGATAATCCTCTCTTAAGATAAGTCCGCCATCATAGAAGGGGATATCATATAAGCTCGGCATATAGTAGCGTTTTCCGTCTGCAAGGCTTAAATCGTTAACGGTATCCGTTAAACCGAACTCTTCCATACGGGCATTGAAATTAGGTGTAAAATCTGCATAATCGCTGATCGGAACCAACGCACCGTTTAATGCCAGGGAAGCATTCTCACCCTTGGTACTCTGGTATAAAATAACATCAGGAACATTGGTGCCGGTATTCAGCGCCAGGGACACCTTTGTCGCATAGTCTGCAATCGGAATTACTTCAAATTCAAAGTCTACATTAAAGCGCTTCTCAGCCTCTGTAATTACCAGCCAATCTTCCTGATACGGAAGCGTCGCATTGTCAGAATAGTATACCTTGATTTTTACAGGATCTTCCTTCGTCGCTTCCGGTGTTGCATTATTGTCATTCGTTTCTGTTTTTCCGGTTTCTTTCTGCGTATCGGTTGCATCTTTAGAGCCACTGGGTACTGTTTCGTTCTTCTTACATCCTGCCAGCATGGAAATGGCTAGAACCATTACCAAAACAATAGATAATATCTTTTTCATAAAGCCCTCCTCAATATATTTAGTCTTTACTAAACTAGAAATATGGCACATTATGTAAGTTTGTTTCATAAATTTCATAAATTTATGTACCGTTATTTCATGTTTAAATACTACCATTGTTTTGCGGATTAGTCAATAATAATTTTGTATTTTTTAATATAAAGACAGAGAATAAATAATGATAACTATACACATTCACCAATCTGCACAGTGAGATCTATAAATCTCATAGGAAACCATAAAATAAAATACGATCAAAGCATCCCTGTCAGTGCCAGGATATATCGCAGAAAAATGGGCTTGGCTCCGGTTTTTTAATAAAAAAACCTCAGAGACTTTTCTCAAGACTCTGGGGTTCTGATCCGTACTTTTTCGACAATGAACATCAATATACTCCTGTTATCCTTTCTCTCTTCAAATCTGCTCTCGGAACATGTCTCCCTGTAAATCAGAAATATCATCAAAGGTAATCCTCATATTAACAATCACCAATACTCTATTTGTTTTATCTATTGCTGATACCATTCCGGTTACCTGCACATATTCTCTATCCCGGAAAAATTCTACGGTAATAATATCTTTTTCCTTAACTTGCCGTAACTTCCGATTCAAATTATCCTTCTGCTCCTCTGACAAATCCCGTTTAGGAACAATAATCTGTTCCCTTTCTTCGATTGCTTCCCGAAACCCTCTTAAGGCATCAAAGGGCATAAACTGTTTGGCGCGGCTCTCCCTATCCATTTTTCCCCGCTTATTCTCCACTTTTATGACCTCCAATCTGCCTGTTCCGTTCTATGGTAGTACCGGCCTCCTGCAAATCCATCCCACGCACAATCGCATTATTACCGAACTTCTTTTTGATTTCCAATGCCGCCTTCTGCAGATTCCTATCTCTTTTCAGGTCTGCCGGGTCAGTAAATAAGTCATACTGCTCGTAAGCCTCATTAGTAATATTATTACAGCACAGGCTCAGTCGTCGTATTGATTTGCTCTTATCTACGATACGCTCATAAAGTTCTACCACATAGGGTATGATTGTCCGGTAGGAATTGGTGCTGACAGACATGGATGCCGTTCCCATCGCAGGCTTTAACCGCAGCTCATTCGAATACCCTATCATAAATGACATAGATCCGGTAACCACACCCTTATCTACCATATCCAAACATAAGGCATCTGCCATCTCTTTTACAATCAGCCTGCATTCCTCAAAGCTATAATCCCTTGCCAGCACCTGACCGCTGGACATGGAATTGCTTTTGGGCTTATACGCCTTAATATCCGCCATAGTAGTCGTTTCCCTCCCCCAGGCATGATCGATCAACAGCTCCGCATCAATCCCAAACAACCGGTAAAGGAAATCCTCATTTGTGTGGGCAATCTCTCCCATAGTGACTATACCCACACCTGCCAATCTGTTTACCGTTCCTCCTCCGATTCTCCAAAAATCGGTCAGGGGCTGGTGCCTCCACAAGGTCCTTTGGTAGAGCTCCTCATCCAGATATCCGATATTGTCTTTTGCACGCTTTGCCGTAATATCCAGTGCTATTTTCGCCAGATACAGGTTGGTTCCAATTCCGGCTGCCGCTGTAATTCCTGTGGTTGTTAAAATATCCTGCATAATCTGAAATGCCAGTTCCCTTGCACTCATATGGTACATGGAAAGATAGCAGGTCACATCAAGAAACGCCTCATCGATCGAATAAACATGGATATCCTCTTTTGCAATATATTTCAGGTATATGGCATAAATATTGGCAGAATAATCGATGTAGCGTTTCATTCTTGGCTGTGCCATAATGTATTGCACGCCTTTCGGTATCTGAAATCCCCTGCACCGGTTCTTGATTCCCAATGCCTTCATGGATGGAGAAATCGCAAGACAAATTGTTTTTTCACTTCTCTCCGGGTCGGCAACCACAAGGTTGGTAGCCAGCGGATCAAGCCCTCGTTCCACGCACTCCACAGAAGCATAAAATGATTTCAAATCAATACATAAATAAATCCGTTCCTCCATCCAGAAAACACCTCCAACTCTGCTTTCGCTTCCATAATATCAATCAAGCTCATTATAGCACTCGAACGCATGTTTGTATATGGTTTATTCTGGGGATTTGGTATATTACCATGTGATGGGACGGCATAAATTTCCAGGCAATTTAGTATCCGAATTTCCTTGTGCTGAATTTACTTGTCCCTGTGTTAAGAAAACAGCTTCACTTAAATCTGCTGAACTAAAATTAGTATCTCTAGTATCTGCACCTAAGAAATTCGCTCCATTAAAACTACATCCTTCAAAATTAGTTGATATCAATAAAGACATAGTGAAATCCATACCATTGAAATTCTTATCTTTGTATTTTCTCCCAATGAAGTTTTTTTTGTAGTCTTCCTTGTTATGATTATAGTTTAACATAATAATGTTGCTTACTTTTCTTAAACATTCATTTACTCGCTTCCTGTATTCGTCAATGTCAAATGATAGTATAACGTGCGGAGAGGCTTTACATAGATCACTGCCTTCCTTAATTAAAACATTGAAATGATTCCAAAGTTCTCTAGCTGGTATAATTGTTTTTGCTTCTGCTAAAAAGTAAAGTATTTGGTGAACCTGGTAAGTAACTAGAAATACATCGAAAATTTGTTGAGACAAAGTAGGCTCTGTACGCCAATTTGAATTATGATAAATTGCCTGAGTAACTTTTTGACCGGCACCAAAGCAATCATAGCTAAGGCAACCTTTCATTTTGCGTTCTATGAGTTCTGTATGTATCTTACAACGGAAATCATGTTGAAGGTTAACACAGGGTTTCCCAGCAGTCTTATCTTCTGGAAATCCGTCCATCTTCGAAAAGAACAATGCAGTGCAGCACAAACCACTGCATTTTGAACAATCTATTTTCAATTCTTCTAATAATTCTTTATCAATCGCACTTTCATCATGTATTTTCATATTCTTTTCCTTATTCAAGCTCCTATAATTATCGGTTTCTCAAGTATAATACCATATCAAACCAAAAAATCTATGATTTCCGCGTAATTTGTTAAAAATATCATTAACGTGTGGCACTACATGTCTTCAAATAGTTTTCCAGCAATGAAGCTTGAGAAACTCCTTGCACGTTCTACTCTGGTAATGACCATTTATTATTTGTTAGATATTACCTTCTGGAAATGGCTTCTATAAGTCATATGGTCAATATATTAGACTTTTATATCGGGACTTGCACCTATTTTCTGTAACAGCAAAAAAAATCTCTAAACCTTAATATGTTCATGGTTTAGAGATCATTCTTTGAGAGGCGACAACCAGATTTGAACTGGTGATCAGGGTGTTGCAGACCCATGCCTTACCACTTGGCTATGTCGCCAGATTATATTAATTTAAGCTCTTTCATTATAACAACCTAACTCTGTTCCGTCAAGGGGTAGCTTTCCAAATTGTATTGTAACAATTCTGCCTGTCTACATTTTGGTATCCTGCTAATACAGACTGCCTTAACTTGGCAAATACGCTCCAAAGCCATAGTCCTGCACCTCTTTCGTATGCGTTTATCTTATATGGAATTCGCCCAAAAGCATTGTATATTCCATACTTTCATATTATAATAAACATACAACAGCATGTCTTTCCGGAGGATTTTATGAGGCAAAAACGACAAAACTTTTTTCTTTATATGAAATTAAAAAATAAAATTCTATCCATTATTTTATTTTGTACCGCATTAGTGCTCCTGTTTACTGTTATCTCCACTCAGTATATCTCCAACTCTTATGAAAAAAGTTTGTACCAGTCGATTTCCAACTCACTATCCTATTCCTCCAACGAAATTCTCCAAAAGCTGGAGACGATTCATACGCTTACCTATACCATCACTGAGAATGCTCAGATACAGTCTAATTTAAGCGAATTGAAGGATTCAAAAATAATTTACAGCAGCGATTATAACTATTTATATTCTCTGCTTCAATCCTATTATTCCGGCTCAAAGCATAATAATGTGGTTAATCTGAGTATTTTCACGGAGCAGTATGCCTTACATACAAACACCTCTATTGTCAAGCAGCTTCCCGGTGAGGTCTATGAAACCGTACTTGCCGCTGCCGAAAGCGCGAATGGCAGGAGTATCTGGGTGACGGAATTTTGCCAGGATTACGGCTTATTTATTGCCAAAAAAATAAGGCGAATGGAAGCACTGAAGCTGGATAATCTCGGCATTGAAGTATTTCATATCGATATTAATAATCTCATTCAGTCCTGTATCTCGCTGAAGAGATATGAGAATTTCATTTATTTGCTGACGGATGAAGATGGCGAAATTATCTATAACCCCCGCACACTTTCCGAAGAAGAGGTGCTCCGGCTTCAGAAGGATATCTCCGATACCTACGGAATCACCCGGCTGGGAAAGGACAAGTTCTTTTTCACTACCAATACCATCGACCAGTACCGTTGGAAATATTTCTGCTTCATCCCCTATAATCAGGTGTTTGAATCGATTATGAGGGCTTTGGTTATCAGTATATTTCTGATCCTTTTCTGCCTGATGCTGGTCTTTTTTGTATCGAAGCGGTTGG
>JAEZFH010000142.1 GCA_023437885.1 Bacillota bacterium
AGTTTGCACTCTCCCTGCCCAGTTATGATAATGTTAACCGGTTTTATATCCCTGTGATTCACAGGCGGCTTTCGAGAATGAAGATATTCGAGAATGTCACATAGCATAAGCACGATACTTATGATTTCCTCGGGATGAAGATATCCGTCGCGGCTCATCTCCACCAATTCCGTTATGGTGCTCCCTTCCGCATACTCTCTGACAAGATACCGGTAATCTTCTTCGCAGATCAATTCACAGATAGGAACGATACCTCTATGCTACAGACCCTGATTCAGCCGGTATTCTTCTTCCGGCTTCTCATGATTGCTTATATTGACTGCCTTAATAATGTATTTTCTCCAGTTTACTTTAGACACAGCCAGATAGATCTGCTTCTCCTGCGACATCTTCAAACAGGCTTTGATCTCGTAGGCCTCGGTAATTGCTGAAGGAAGCCTGACCTGTGACAGATTATTCTTTTCATACTCACGGTAGAACTCGGTTACTGTACCCATAATTATGTATCTCCGGTATGTGGTATTTGATCATCGTGTATTATTTTTAATTCATATTGCTTCAAGATGTCACTAATTAGTTATCTCAAAGGGCACCCCACTCAATTGAGCTTTTATCTCCTCCGCCTGTGTTTCATTGCAGCTCACTGTCTTCAGATCCTTCAGCCTCAGTAAGGGAGTATAGTCGTAGCAGTTGGAATTGCTCAATGAAATTCGAGTCACATTCGGAAATTTCTCAACCCCTTCCAGATTCAGCTCCGGAATGCCGGAAAGCATCAGTACCTTGACGCTGGAACTGAACAACCTGCCCAAACAGTCAAATTGGGCACCGCACAAGTCCAGAAGTTCAAGAGAAGTAAGCTTTTCCAGTTTTGTAATATCAAAATCAAAACATCCCATTAATCTCAGATCCTTCAAGTTCTTCAGCGTGATAATCCGGTCCACCGCCTCTTCCGTTATCATATTATTCACACCGGTAGTAATGAAGGTCTCCAGCTTGGTCATCTGCTCCAGCCCTTCACAGTTTCCGACCCTGCATTCAAAGACCGACAGATATTTTAAAGGAAGCTTTCTGATGCTGTAAATGCTGTTCACATTTGTTTCTCCCAGATCCAGCCCCGATAAACCGGGAAGGACCGTAAGCATCCCAATATCCGCATTGGTGATCGGATTCCCCGATAAATCCAGATAAGAAAGGCTCTCCAGGGATAAGAGAGGGGTCAGGTCATCAATATTATTTCTGCCCAAACCCAGTCTTTGCAAATTATGCAGCTCCTTTAACGGGGTAAGATCACTGATCTTTTGATTATAAAGAGCAAGCGTCTGCAAATTCTCCATCAATGCAATATCTTCCAGCCCGGTAATCTCCCCGATCTTCTGGAACAATCCGGTCTCATTGTATTTACTGACCACCATGTACTGGGATTTTCCATATACAAAATGTTCATTCCAATTTTGGTAAACCTGCTGCCCGCAGATATAGAGTTCAGAAATCTGCTGCAGCTCCTGTTTGGTAATCTTCTCCCGCTCAGATTTTCCGAGGACATCACGAACAGCGGCTTCGATCAGTGCAGACTTGAATTCATACGCCTCTCCCCCGACAATCGCCGGAGAAGGGACTTGATTTGCCGGGATATCGGCTTCAGACAAACTGCCTTCCTTGCCTGACGCCTGATTTGCAAAGGTCAATGCTGCTGCCTGGGCCGGAGCCTGCGATAGCTTTAACTCCTCCGTAAGAGCTTGGGAAGATACTATCTCTGTCACCGATGGATCGGACGGGTCGGATTCCGCAAAAGTTGTTTGCTCCTCCTGGGTTTGACCCCCTGCAGAAGCAGGGTTCTCATCCTGTTTATAAGCTGCCGCAGAGGTTATTTCCGGCGTCTGTACAGAAACTGGTGCTTTGTCAGCTTCCTGGAGCGCAGGTTTCGGTGAGGTAAGTATTTCCTCTTCTTCTGCCATTGCAGGAAGCATTCCTTCCGATCCGATGCCTCTTCCGTCTCCTGAGTAAGGTGACCACCATCGGTTAACCAGCCTCATACCCAATAGTACTAATATAATTACACCTGCCGCCTCAAGATACCATAGCCGATTTTTTTTCCTGTAACCCGATGCTTTTAGCAGCCTTACCTTTAACCGTTTGGCAGAAGCATAGCGCTGGGACGGGGAAAAACGGGTACATTTTACGATCATACTCTTGATGTCATCCATAAGAGGATATTCACCTAATTTACGGGTATCCACACTTCCGGTAGCCATATAAAATATCAGAATACCTATGGAATACAAATCTGATCTGGCATCTGTCTGACTATATCCGTACTGCTCGGGAGGTGCCGTAAACTCCGTGCCCATGATTACCGTATCCGGTTCATTCTTCTCATGAACTCTTCGGGAAATACCAAAATCAATTAACCTGCATTCTCCCAGTTCTGTAACAATCACATTTTCCGGTTTTATATCTCTGTGAATGACCGGCGGCTTTTGGGTATGGAGATATTCCAGAATATCACAAAGCTGTACTGCAATCCGCAGCAGTTCTTCCCGGGACAACCTTCCCTCTTCGCTTTCTTCCACCAGCTCCCGGATCGTATTCCCTTCAATAAACTCCCGAATCAGATAGCAGCTGTCTTCCCCATCAATATAGGTATGGGCCTTTGTAATCCCCGGGTGATTTAAGCTCCGGCTCATCCGGTACTCCTCCTCCAGCTTCTCACCACTGTAACGGCTGACTGCCTTGATGATATACTTCTTCCAATTTGTTTTTGAGACAGCCAGATAAACCTGCTTGTCCTGGGTCTTCTTAAGGCAGGCCTTTACCTCATAATTTTCAATAATGTCCGGCGGAAGAGCATCCCCCGCCTCCTCATTCCTTTCGTGTTCCATGTAATAATTATTTCCGGTACCCATAGGTATGCATCCTCGGCTATAATAGAATTGATATCATTATAGCTTGACTTTTGAATTGTGTAAATTATTATTTGGTGCCCTGCAAAGAATTTTAGCCGCCTCTGTTCCTCCCGCACAGCAAGGCAGAGCTGCTGCAAAATAACTGCAGCAGCTCTGCCTTCCACTAACAAAACTTCTCTAAATTATGGTTCAACTTGCGGTTCAACTTGTGGTTCAACAATCTGACACTCTTCAACAATGAGCTTCAGCTCATAGTCTGCCTGGCTCACATCTATGGCTACCGGGTCCGGTATACTCATATAAATGGACAGGTTGTTCCCCGGTGACTGCATCATGGTTCTGATTTTTGTAAGGCAGAAGACTGTATTAATCCGAGGATTCCCTTCCTCATCCGCCGGTCCAGGATAGGACAGCCAACGATTACGGAATTCCTCATCCTCGTCCATACGTTTTGCCGTATACAACGCCTTCAAACCCTCAAATACCTCCTGTGCAGCAACCGTCTCATCTTCAATGCCTGCCGCTGTCAGAACAGCATCGGTCACTCCTTTGTATTTACTCAGATAAGTATCGTTATACTCCTGAAGGGACGCAAGCAGATTCACTACGTCATTCATACACTGATAAAGAGCTTCCAGCTCCTGCTCCGGAGTAAATTCGTTCTTATGGTTGTTATAATAATAAAGTGCGCTGATTCTTCCGTCATCATAGCTGCTTGTCATCAGCCAATGCTCCAGCTCCAACTGGGCCTCATGGATATATTTATCGGCAAGTGTAAAGCCTTCTCTTCCATATGCACCGGTATTGAGTGCTCCCAGCAGAGACTTTAGAGCAACACCGAACGTCTCCGTATCCTGGCTTATTGCCGCAATTACCTGTTCCAGAGCTTCCTTGTCTTCCAGCGCGTCACTGTACCTGGCTGTAAATCTGTCATAAGCCCCCTGCTCCATAGTAATCCACCAAATCTGATGAATGGTATTGTTGATTTTGTCTTCCATTTCTATGGAATACGCTGCCGTATTCCCGGCTTCATAATCCTGGCGGAAATAATATAGGTTGTTCTCTTCATTTGCATCTGCAGCGCAATTTTTTAACTCCTCAAGATACACTTGGGTAAACCGTTCATCAAGTGTGCTGTCAAACTGGAGAGCCTCTGTAAAATAGGTTCTGATTGAGGATAAAACCTGGTATAAGGCGGAAGCATCGTTACTATTTATTGCAGCCATCAGATCATTCAGGCTGTACAGGCTTTCTACCCTGTCAATGAAGTTCACCAACTCTCTGCAGGCATTCTCTACAATCCAGTATTCCAGATCCCCCCCGCCAATTACCGTCTGGTCGTAGATATACCATGCTGTCGGCTCATATTCTCCGCTTTCACCATTCCAGTACCAATCCGTCTTTTCTATCCAAAGCGTCATTGCCTGCTCATATGCTCCAAGATGTTCCAACTTCAGGACCAGCTTATCAGGTGCTTTCATATCTCCGAGCGTATTGCTAAAGGAGCTGTCCGCGGCCAATTGCCTGAAAACATTCGCAAGCGCTGACATTTTCTGCCCCTCTGTTGCGCTTTCATTATATCGTAGGGTATGGATATCCTCGATAATCGGGCTCCACCTGCAATATTCCTCATACTCCGTGTTCAGCTGATTCTTCGCCTCTGGTTCATCCATGAGCCACCATGCACAACTCCAAAGAGCGGAGAATGCTCTTTCTACAATCTCTCTGCTATAGCTTTCCCGGCTCAGATGCATATCAAAGAATATCTTTAAGTCCGAGTTCTCACTGGGACCAAATATTGATCCTCTGAGCAGCCTGTAGTAAACAGGAGCATATTCCGGTTTGGGCGCTTCGGGATTGAGATTAACATCCTTATGATTCTCTTTTATATATTCGTAGATGTTGGAATAAGCGTCATATACCGCCGGTATATCCTTGCCGTCTACCCCCTCCATTAAATCAAACAGATCATCCCGGAATCCCTCATATAGTTCCTTCAATCCGATATCACTGTCATCTACGGCTACCTTCAATACATAAATAGCATTGGACAGCTCTTCCACTGATGCAGCAGTTTCTTTCCGGCTATACAGATACAGGTCCGAATCCTTGGGTTGACCATTCTCATCCTGTTCCGATTCAGGCTTCAGCTTATTTCGTACAATCTGAAGAAAATATTCCTTATCAATACTGGGTGAGCCGTCCTCCTTCACCGGTTGGAAATATTCTGACCAGTCCGCTCCTCCTCCATTGTTATCCGCCAGCTTGGCAGCATATAACGCTACAATCGCATCAAATAGCTTATCCCCAGCATCGGTGCCGGTTTCATTCGCTGCTTCAATGACCTTGTCTGTTAAGGGTTTATATTTGAATAGATAGGCTTCATTCCAGTCTGTTACGCCCTTCACACTCCATACGATGGCGCTGACACATTCCTGAATAACATACATATCCGGTTCTTGCGTCAACTCTTCCATGTGGAGGCGGTAATAATTCAGCATCTCATATTCACCGTTCGGATAACTCTTGGTTGTATAGAGCTTGCGAATGATATCAAGCATAATATGTATTTGATAAGGTCCGGCTACCGTAAGGGTTGTCGTTTCCTCCCCTATAATAGCCTGCAGATCAACATTATCACACAGTACCTGAATTCTATGTACGATATCCTCCACTTCCTGTGGTGTGAAGCGGTAGCCTGCTCCAAGGTAATTGCCCTCCTCATCATAATCCGGGATCACCTTATCACTTTGTAAGAGAGGTTCAATCACCTGGTTAACCAGCTGCTGATACTCCATGGCTTCGCTGTAACGGTTCCTCAGCTCCATGTAATAGCCCTTAAGATTCAGAAAACAGCTCAGCGCATTGAGATAGGTCAATTCTTCGGACTCATAGCACTCTTTCATAAAAGTATCCCGTGTTACATAGGAATGAATGCTCTTTTGGTAGTAGCCTGCCGCATCCTCTTCAAAGGGCGGCAACGGTTCCTGGGCAGCAAGCAGGATGTTCATAGCCTGATAAAAGCTATTTTTACCGCGTGTCAGGGAGGAAAATACATCTCTAACATCCTTTGTAATATACTCTTTTTCCGTATTGATTCGATTTACCAGGTCCATCAAGCGGTTGGCGGCTCCAACAGCCTGGGTATAGGTCTGCTTATGTGATGCCAGCTTCTCATAGTACTCCCTGATTGGAAGTCCATAATCTTTTCCCTTTAAGATCAATTGCTCGGTATAATTTGCATAATCATATAAATACTGATTCTCGCTGCTGATTTTTATGGTCTTATATGCATTATCCATATCCTCATACAGGGTCAGGATACTCTGAAGTGCAAGAAAACTCTCTTTCACGGCAATATAATTTGCTTCCTCTTTCTTTGCTTCCAGCTTTGCTGTTGCTGTATGTAAATTCTCCAACACTGCGTCATAGGCTGCTAATTTTTCTGCTTCCGTAGGAATTGGAGTAGGAATCGGTGTTACCGCCGGTGTCGGCGATGGTGTTGGTGTTACCGTCGGTGTCGGTGTTACCGTCGGTGTCGGTGATACCGTCGGTGTCGGTGTTGGTGTTGCTGTCGGTGCTACCGTCACTGTTGGTGTTGCCGTCGGTACCGGAGCTGAAGTAGGAGATGTCGGCGGAATAACCACCGGTGGTGTGGTCGGAGCAACACTCGGTGTAGGTCTGGGGGTTACCGTTGCTGTCGGCTTGGGCGTTACTGCTGCCGTAGGCTTGGGCGTTACCGCTGCTGTCGGCTTCGGGGTTGCCTCCACCGCTGGCATGGGTGTTGCCGTCGGTGCAGGAGTAGGTGTTGCTATTGCTATTTTCTCCTCCTCTTTTACTTCCACGCCATTGACACTGACATTGGAGGTTCCCTGCGCTACCTGTACCTTGGTGCCCCCGGTATTCACCTTCGTATCATTTCCTGTAACAATGGCTTCCTGAACCTTGCCGCTTCCTTCAATGGCAGCACTGTTGCCGTAAGCAGCTATTTTCTGTATGGATGCGCCTTCGGACACATTGACTTTGGTATTATCCGCCAAGGTGGTAACACTGGTTACCTGCGCTCCGGACTTAAGCTCCACATTGGTCTTTGCTCCCTCAACCTTCAGACTGCTTACCTTTGCCGAATCCCCCAGAGATACGGCAGTTGCCTCTCCGGTAGAATTTACCTGCACCACCTCACTGTTGATCACCAGAGAGGTCTGGCTGCCGGCATTGCTCACTTTGTTGACCGGCTGGGAAATGGTAACACCAGCCTGGGATACTTCCTTGGCGATTACTACTTCCTCTGATTTCACGTCCACCTTCAGCGCCGCGTTGGCTGCCATGTTTACCGTACCGATGGTAGATGCCTTCGCTGTGCCGGCATTGGTATCTGTCAAGGTAATGGGCTGCCCCTCGGTTGCGCTTCTTACTGTGGCAGAGGCCATCTCACAGGCAGTAGCCGCAATATTGATAGGAGCCTGGGAGCTGGAATCAATCACCAGATCCCCCTTAAAGCCTTCCAGCGCAATCTGGATGCTTCCATCTGACCTGGCAACCACGCTAAAGCTCTGGATTACCGCTCCGTTAGACTGCTTTACACTGATATTGCATTCGGAATCAATCGTTATGATGATTGAGCCTTGGCCTGCCACCAGAGACGGCATGGCCCCCTGCGTATTCTCATCTCCAAGGGCAAAGCTTTTGATCTGGGAATTCACTGCCGCCACCTTATTAATAATACAGTCATTGGTGGTTACTTGATAGGCTGCTCCGGCTTCCATGGTCAAAATACCACCTACCGTAACATGATCTAAAACAACCTCAGCATCCCCGATGCTGCTTGATATCGTTAATTTGCCGTAGCTCTTATTGGTCAGGATAACCTTGCCGCCGTTCAAATCCGCCTTGGTAATCTCTCGTGCCTCCTGCTCTACAGCATAAATCGCGGTACTGTCTTCCGCCTTTCCTGCCTTGGCGGTAATTACTGCCATACCCGCCTTATGCGCGGTGATTACACCCTTCCTGTCGACACTGATAACACTGGGATCACTGCTGCTCCAGGCCGTTGTATCACTGGCATCGGACGGCTTCATCGTACGGTTAAGATCATAGGTCTTTCCAATTATGATGTAGTCGGTTTTATTATTGATTAGAATTTGGTCAGCCGCTTTTTTTACTGCAATCTCGCAGCTTAGGTTATAGCTTTTTGTCTTTGTCTTAATTGTACAGCTGATTGTCGCCGTCCCCTTCTTAATCCCGGTGACAATCCCTTTCTGGCTCACTTTAGCCACTGCTTTATTACTGCTTTTCCATAGATAATCCGCACTGCTTATCCTGTTCTTAATACTTACCTGATAAGTATCTCCCACAAGGATATTTTGCGCGTTCTTTGAAAACACAGGTGCAGCAGCGGCATGAACTGTCTGCGCCGGTGATATCAGGGACACCACCAGCGTTAAAGCCAGCAGGACCGACAGCAACCGGAGGCAATGTCTCTTCCTGTTTTCTGAATGCATAATAAAACTCCCTTCCAGATATAATAATCCATTCCTTGGTAATTCAGGATTAAGTATATCAGTTTGGGAGTTTTAATTGGTCTGCAAAATGTGTACTTTTATTCTAATCTTCTTTCAATAGAATTGCTTCCCCAAGGTTCTCAAGAAGCTCGTTGGTATCAATCAGAGAATAGTTATGCCCAATGCAAAATATAATCGCCGCATCCCTCTGAATCCTGGGATACAGCTCTCCGCGTTTTGCCATTCTTAACAGCCTCTGGGTATCCTCCAGGTTTAGCTTCAGTACCAGAGCGATACGAAGGAGCAGATTACGGTTCGGTGTTCGCTTACCGTTGAATATCTGGTATGCCAGGGATTTGCCGATACTGGCTTTATCAATTATCATTGAAATGGTATAACCCGACCGGTCCAACAGCTCATACAAATAGCTGTGAAGTTTCGTATCCATGAACTCTTCTTCATGTTTTTGAAGGTATTCATCAAAATGTTTTACATTCTTGAGTTCGCAGAACAGTTCCTCCGTCAGCAAGCGTTTTTTATCCTTGATCATCCCTTTGCTCACTCCTTGCATCAATCATATATTACTGCCCTCTGGTATTATTAAATCAGGAACAAAAACCATGTTCCTCATTTCCGCTTTTATTATATCATGAACTTCGTTCATGATCTTCAGCTCCGATCGCACGCTTGCGAGCAAGCTCGCAGCATGCTCACTACGCTTTTATTATATCATATTGTTGCTAAGGAGCAAGTAAGAAACAATAATTTTGTGACCGGTCTGCTTCCGTCTGAACTATAACCCGTCTTTTACCTTCCAACCGGAGGGCTGAACATGATTTCCATATGGCTCCTGGCTGATTCATAAGCTCCCAGCATTAAGAGTATGGTTTCCTCCATCCGGTCCAGATTGAGCGCAAATTCCCGTTTCCCGCCGATGCTGTTATAAAAGTCCCGAATGCAGTCCTCATGCCCTGCTCCCCAGTAGCTCTTTCCATAACCCTTCCTGCCTTCCATGGAAAGCACTTCCGCCTCCTTATTCTTATGATTTAGAGTAATATTCAGCTCCTCAATCCGGATGACCATCTGCTCACAGTTTATCTCAATGATCGGCGCGGGATCGGCATTGTACGCCGTAGTTGCATAAAAGCAAACCACCGCCTCCGGATAACGGATATAGGCAGACATCATATCCTCCACCTCAATCACTCCTTTGAGATGATGATTGGCAATCACAGCATCAATACTCTGAACCGGTTCACCTACCAGATAGTGAAGTAAATCAAGGGTATGCACCGACTGGTTAATCAGTGCTCCGCCGCCTTCCAGCTCCAGGCGCCCCCTCCAATCACTCTGGGTATAATATTCTCCGGTCCGGTTCCAGGTTACAAATCCCCTGCCCCCCAGTACCTTTCCTGCCTGCCCCGATGCAATCAATTCCTTTGCTTTAACCACACTGGGGTTGTAACGGTTCTGGAAGCAGAGTCCCAACTGCTTCTTCGCGTTCCGGACGGCTTCTTTCAATTGCGCCAGCTGCTCCCTGGTTATTACCGGGGGCTTCTCCAAAAACACGTGTACTCCGTGGCTCAGTCCATAAATTGCCATGGATGCATGCAGATAGTGGGGCGTACAGATATGGATTACATCTAGGCTTTCCTTTTCCAGCATTTCTTCCATGGACGAATATGCTCTGCCTCCGTATTTTCCGGCGAAGTTCTGCGCCCGGTCCGCCTTGCTGTCCGCATATGCAACCAGCTCCTGTTCCTGCAACTTGCTGATACACATTGCATGGGTGGCTGCGATGCTGCCGCAGCCTACAATTCCTATCCTCATGGGGTTACCCTCCCTGCTCCGAAGCTTCCTTCGGTCAAAAATGTGGCGTCGGTTACCTTGGTTTTGGCTTTAGAGGCAGCCCTGAGCTCATTCAGCTTGCACAGGAACAAATCTTCATCCAAAGGCAGCTCCACCGGTGCCTTCAGCCAGCCGGACAAATGCATGGCATTGGACAGGGTCAGACCGTATATCCCTTCCTTTCCTTCCGCAACCAAAGGGGTTCCCTCCAGAATCCTGCCGGCAAAAGCCTTCATTACTCCTGCATGCTGGGGATTCTCTCCGTCCGTGCTTAATTCCCTCCATTCGCCCTCGGGCTTGACAAAGCCCTCCGTAGCTGTATAACAAAATTCCCTTTCATTCACCTTAAGCTCGTACATCATCAACCTGTCATTCTCACATACCAGCTTGGCTCGCTCCAGGGTTATTTCCAATCGGTTGGTACCGGGCGCATCCCCGGTAGTGGTGACAAAAACTCCTGTGGCCCCGCCCGGATATTCCAGGTACGCGGTGACATCGTCCTCCACCTCAATCTCATGCCATTTCCCATTGTGGCAGAAAGCCTGCACCTTGCTTGGCATACCGCAGATCCACTGGAGCAGGTCAAGATTATGAGGGCACTGGTTAAGCAGTACTCCGCCCCCTTCTCCCTCCCAGGTTGCACGCCAGCCGCCGGAATTATAATAAGCCTGGGTGCGGTACCAATCCGTAATAATCCAGTTCACTCTTTTAATCTTCCCGTATTCTTTGCTGTGTACCAGTTCATGCGTCTTACGGTATACATGATTCGTTCTCTGATTGAACATCATGGCGAAAACCAGCCCTGCCTTATCCGCTGCTTCATTCATACTGCGCACCTGCTTGGTATAAACTCCGGCAGGCTTCTCGCACAGCACATGAAGCCCCTTCTCAAAAGCCAGAATCGCCAGCCTCGGATGATCGTAATGAGGCGTCGCAATCAATACCGCATCACAGGTTCCGGAGTCAATCAGCTCCTCCCCTATTACGAATACGGCTACCTCCTTGGGAAGCTGCTCTTTCGCCCATTCCCTTCTGCTTTCCCGCAGATCCGCCACCGCGGTCAGTGTAATCGCTCCGGCTTCTCCTCTCAGGATGGTGCCGCAATGTTCGCTTCCCATATTCCCAATTCCTATAATGCCCAACCTTACTTTATCCATTTCATCCTCCAACTGCCCCTTTCGCGGCATACAAATGATCTATAGCTTCATTCCCAACCTTCTCCGCTTCCCGGGCAGACAGCTTATTTTCTGAGTTCTGTCCGTTACGGTGCGTCTTAGCAATATCCCAGAGCGGCAAGATTTTGGTAGCTCTTCTTCAGACATTCAAAGGGGCTTTCCTGGCAGGTATCCTGCTCTACCAACAGATATTCGCAGCCAGTGCCTTTTAATGTCTCAAGAATTTTTACAAAGTTCATATTTCCCTCCAGCACCGGTGCCATGACTGCCTGACGCCGGAGCATTGCCATGTCCTTCAGATGGATGCATGGAATGCGGCCGCTGAGGCGCTCTATCCACTGGCATACATCCGCACCTGCGGCCTGAAGCCAATAGGTGTCCAAAGTAAAGCCCAGCTCGTCAGAAGTAAATTCCTCCGTCAGATAATCCATATAATACTTTCCCTGTACCTTTTCAAACTCAAAGTCATGATTATGGTACATAAAAAGCATTCCGCCTTCCCGGATCTTTCGCGCCGCCTCCAGATAATCCTCGGAAAAATGGGAAATCCATTCCTGACTGCGGTATTTCTCCGGCATGCTGCCTAGCCCTATGTATTTGCAGCCCATCATTTTATGCTCTTCCATCAACTGCTCCGTATCGTATAGAATCCGGTTTGCATCACTGTGGGTAAGGACGATTTTCAGATTATGCTTATCACATAAGTCCTTCACTGCGGGCGCCTTGATCGACGGGCCAATTCCTGATACCTGTACTGTAGTGTAACCTATTTTTGCAATTTCGCCTAAGGTAAAATCCAGATCCTTCTCCGTCTGTGTATAGGCTCGGACGGTATAAAGCTGAGCGCCTAAAATCATCTTCTTCCTCCATTCTGAGAATGCCTTGAATTTGTTTCAATTCTAAAATCACTGTTTAAAAAACCTTGATTTTTCAGGGCATTCCCTCTTTTTTTTGCATGTTTTCTTCTATTATAGTGATATCCCTGCAAAACCGCCATTGCAAATGACAGTAGTTATATTGCAAATATCGCCCTCTTTCTATATAATAATCTCAAACAGCCTTCTGCTGCAATTTTGCTGTCTCTTCCATTGTTGTCTGTAATAGCACCCTGGTCCCACACCTGAGTAAGGAGGACTCCAAATGGCATCATTATGCAATATCAATACCGAGCAGCTCCAGTTCAGTTATAGCCTGAGCCAGGAAGCCAATCCCACCCACCAGATTCATTATCATAATGTATATGAAATTTACTATTTTGTGGAGGGAGATGTGGATTACCTCGTGGAGGGGAAGCTCTATCACCCCACGCCTCATAGCCTGATTTTATTATCTCCCCAAGTATTTCACGGGGTTAAGGTAAATACTGACCGGCCCTACCGGCGCTTCACCCTTCATTTTCATCCGGATCTTCTGGATGCACAGCGGCGCGCCCTGCTGCTGTCCGCTTTTCCCAGCCTGGAGAAGCATTCCCGGAAGGAGGTATATTATGAGAACATCGGCAATATGCAGCTGCACAGCTTCCTCGAAGCCCTGCTCCTGCTGGACGCGCAGCCGGAAGAAATCAAACAGCAGCTGCTGCCCACCTATATCGAAGCCATTCTTGCCCAGCTGACCCTGATCTGCCGCACCCTCAGTCCGGTTGAGGTTAATGCTGTTGCCTCCCGCACCATTACCGAAATTATCTCCTATCTGAATGATAATCTCACCGGCAACATTACCCTGGACAGGCTGTCGGAGCATTTTTGCATCAGTAAGCACTATTTAAACCGTGCCTTCAAGAAAGCGGCAGGGACAACGGTCCTTGATTATCTGATCCATAAGAGGGTAATCTATGCCCAGCAGCTTATCATGAACGGCTCCACCGCAGCGGAGGCAGCCACACAGTCCGGATTTCGGGATTATTCCGTATTCTACCGGGCCTACCGCAAGCATACCGGACATTCTCCGCTGAAGGACCGCAGCCTTGTTCGTTAACCCGAACATATGTTTGACTTCTGCTCTATCTCGTGCTATAATTCAGGTAACACTTATCTTTAAGGCAGAGTGAAATACTATTTCAGTTACCTTATCCCCGGCGCTGCCTTGCGCAGGTTTCACTTATGCAGTACCAGGATATCTTCAAGCCCGAGATCAATTATCTCTTCCATATCCTCCGGCGTTCCTGCCCCGAGGCTTCAAAAGAGAAAGGAGCAAGCATATGGTAAATATTCTTCACAACGATTCCCTATCCCTCTCAGATAAGCTCCTTCAGATGCAGGAGGACACCAAATATGATGTTGCAGACCCGCAAGTCAGCTATGGTATGGCATATGAAGAAGAAAGCCTTCCCGACCCGTCTCTGTTTGCCGATATTCATGCAAGGCCTAATCCTCCCACGGTTCCCAAAGTCTTTCTCTCCAACCAATGCAGCTTCAACTGCGCGTACTGCGGGTGCCGCGCCAGCCGGGAGAATACCAGGCGCTACTGCAACACACCTAAGGAATTGGCTGAGATAGCCCTGTCCCAGGCCAGGAGCAACGGGCACGGAATCTTTCTTACCTCTGCCATCTACCGCAATGCTAATTATACACAGGAGATAATCATTGAAACCCTCCGGGTATTGCGCAAGGAGCTGTTCTATGACGGATATATCCACGCAAAAATCATGCCTGGTGCGGATCCCCTGCTTATCACCAAAACAGGCCAGTATGCCAACCGTCTCAGCGTTAATATTGAAGTTGCCCAGAATGCCGGTTATGATAGGGTCGCAAAGCAAAAGAATAAGGAGAATATCCTTATCCCGATGCAGCAGATCAGCAATCTTGTCCGGGATGCCAGGCAATACCGCAGCCGGAGCGGCCCCCTTTTGGCCAAGTCCCAGACAACGCAGCTGATGGCCGGAAGTACCGGAGAATCTGACCGCACAATCCTTCGGCTGTCAAAGGCTCTATATCATAAATACGGCCTAAGCCGCGTCTATTACACTGCCTTTCATTATCTTGACCGGGCAAAGGGCTATGACGACCTCCCCTTTACTCAGGTTCCCGTCTGGCGGGTGAAGAGATTATACCAGGCGGACCGTCTGCTCCAGCTCTATGATTTTGCACCCGATGATGTCGCTCCGGAGCAGGCTCCCGACCTGGAGGAGAAGCTGGACCCTAAGATGAGCTGGGCACTGCGCAATATCCACCTCTTTCCGGTTGAGGTAAATACCGCCGATTACGAGCTGCTGCTCCGCATCCCCGGTATCGGGCTCACCTATGCACAGAAAATAATACGTGCCCGGAGATATGGCAAAGTAACCCACCAGACCCTTCGTAAACTGGGAATTGCTATGAAAAAGAGTAATTATTTTATCACCTGCAACGGAAAGTATGAAGGAGGCCAATTGTTGTCCCATCCGGAGCTGTTAACCCAGCTCTTTTCGGAAACCTCAGATAATGAACTCCTTCCCCCTCTGAAATAATGCATTCCAAGGAGCTGACTTCTATTGAGACAGCTACAGCCAAAATCACCCAAAATCAATTTGCCCCGGTCAATTTCTTGCTTTTTTGCCCGGAACACGATATAATAAAAGCGTATTGAGCATGAAGCGGGCTTGCTCGCAAGCATGCGATCGGAGCTGGAGATCTTGAACACGTATTATGATCATGATCCGATGAAATCGCAGGGAACCTGCTGCAGACACCCATATAACCACTAGAAAGGATTTTGCCATGAAGAAGGTTAAGCGCATCGCCGCTCTCATAGGTGTAATATTGATGGCTTCATTGATATTGCTCACCGTTATTTCCGCTTTTGTCGCAACCGAATATTCCTATGGCCTCTTTATGGCCAGCATCTTCTGCACCATTGTTATTCCAATCATGATCCAGATGTATATCATGGTATACCGAATGGTTCATAAGAAGGACCGGACAGAGGAGGACCAGAACAATAAAACAAAATGATTATCTATAACTCTTCCACACAATAACGAATTTAAGAAAGCTCCGGCATAGGATAAGTATGAACCTGTCCCTGCCGAAGCTTTTATTTTATTCCTATTTTACGATCTTTCCTCCATCACAACTACAGCCCAGGGAATTCAGCCCACGATGGTGCAACTTCCTCCTGTATCCCAGGTAATTTAGGCGGTTCCCCCGCCTTCCCCTTTTATTTTCCTGAAATATTCCTGTATCTGAACCTCATAGCCGTTATCCGAAGGGACATAGAATACCCGGTCCTTTATTTCATCCGGAAGATATTGCTGCTTCACATAATGATTTTCGTAATTATGCGCATATAGGTATCCCAGCCCATGCCCGAGCTTGGAAGCCCCCTTATAATGAGCATCCATCAGATAGGCCGGAATCGTCGCCGTCTTCTCGCCCGCAACCACATTCGTAGCTGCATCAATAGCGCAGATCGCCGAATTGCTCTTTGGAGCACATGCCACATAGGCTGCCGCCTGAGCCAGCACAATTCTTGCCTCCGGCATCCCAAGGCGCTCTACCGCAAGAGCAGCCGACGTAGCTACCACAAGGGCATTGGGGTCTGCATTGGACACATCCTCCGCAGCACAGATCATTATTCTTCGGGCAATGAAGGCCACCTCTTCACCGGCATACAGCATTCTGGCCAGATAATATATTGCGGCATCCGGATCAGAACCGCGCATGCTTTTGATAAACGCGGAGATCGTATCATAATGATTGTCCCCTCCCTTGTCATATCGGAGTACCCGCTTCTGAATACACTCGGAAGCAACGGACAAGGTGATATGAATCTTACCGTCCCCCGAACGCTCGGTGGTCAGTATTCCGATTTCGATGGCATTCAGGGCCGCCCTTGCATCTCCGTTAGCCACATCGGCAAGAAAATCCAGGGCATCCTCCTCCATCACTGCCCCATAGGCTCCCATCCCTTTCTCCGTATCCGTCACCGCCCTGACTAATAAGGTTTTGATATCTTCCTTATCCAGAGGCTTCAGCTCAAAGATAACCGAGCGTGACAGCAAGGCGGAGTTCACCTCAAAATAAGGATTCTCCGTAGTTGCCCCAATTAAGATCACCGTACCGTCCTCAACGAAGGGCAGCAGGTAGTCCTGCTGACCCTTATTAAAACGGTGTATCTCATCAATGAACAATATCGTCCGCTTGCCGTATCTTCCGAGATTGTCCTTTGCCTCCTCCACCACGGACTCCATATCCTTTTTTCCTGCGGAAGTGGCATTGATCTGGGTAAAC
>JAEZFH010000174.1 GCA_023437885.1 Bacillota bacterium
ATCTCCATACTGATCGACTCCACAACCGATCCGGAGACAATGGAGCTGTTCAAGGAATTTGAAGAGAAAACCAATGTGAAGGTAGAGTGGCTCGCTTATCCCAATGATATTGCAACCGAGAAAAAAGATCTGATGTATTCCAGTGGTGATTATCCGGATGCCGTGGGCGGATGGCTGCTGAAGGAAATCGATATCAATAAGTATGCGCTCAACGATGATGTCTTTGTTCCGGTAGATGAGCTGATTGAAAAATATGCACCCAGAATTACTTATATCCTGGACAATTTCCCGGGAGCCCGCAGTGCGGTTACTGCGCCGGACGGAAAAATCTATACCATTCCGTTGATTGCACCCCAGCCTGCAACCAGATTCGTAATGCATATCAACCAGACCTGGCTGGATAAATTAAAGCTTACCATGCCTAAGACAACAGATGAATTATACACAGTATTGAAGGCCTTCAAGGAGCAGGACCCCAACGGTAACGGCAAGGCGGATGAGATTCCCATCTCAACCGTAGGCGGTGTAATCGGCAGAGTATATGGTTGGTTCGGACTTCCTGACGAGACGATCCATATTCAGATGCAGGGCGGTAAGCCCGTATTTACTGCAGGAACCGAAGGGTTCAAAAATGCAACCAAGTATTTCGCGAAGCTATTCCAGGAAGGCTTGGTTGACCCGGAATTATTCACGCATGATTCTGCACAGTACAATGCCAAGGGTAAGACCGAGGATGCATTATACGGTGTATATGAGGACTGGAGCGGCCCCAATGTAGTCGGAGGGGAACGCTATGAGCAGGATTATACAGCACTTCCCGTATTATCCAGCCCCGAATGTGACAAGCCCACATATCGTCAAGGCGACAGTTGGATCTTTAAGACTCAATTTGCCATTACCTCTGCGGCCGGTAATCCGGCGACAATTATCCGCTGGCTGGATTTCTTATTTGAAGAGGACAATTCGATTCAGGTCATGATGGGTAAATACGGAACAGTCTTCAACCGTGCGGAGGACGGAACCCTTAGCCTGGTGGATCTTCCGGCGGGAGAGACCACAGACTCCATGCGCTATCGTTCCACGGTGACAAGCCTGCCTTATGCAATTATGCCGGAGGTACACGCCAAGTTCCCGAAGAGTGCCGAGGAGCTGAACAAGAATGCCATTGATGAATTGTACGGACCGTATATCATTGAGGAAAAAATGCCCGTCTACTGGCTGACTGCGGAAGAAAGCCAGGAGATAACTACAATTCAGACTGATATTGATAAATATGTTAAGGATAAACGCGCTGCCTGGATTACAGGACAGGCTGATATTGATGCCGAATGGGAGGATTATCTGGTTCAGCTGGATAAGCTGGGATTGGCAAAATACATGGAAGTTTATACAGGCGCCATCATGAGGAGCATCAACAACTAACTGACAACTTCCAATGCTCCGGAACATGTTCGGATTGCTGTAATACAGCAATCAATATATCCGAAAAATGCTGCCAAGTGATTGGCAGCATTTTTCATAGTCTGCGGTATAGTTTGGTTATATGTATGATGAATCTGTTGCAAAGAGAGACAGCATTTTTCATGGCCCGTGGGTAGGGTTGGGTTTTATGTATGATGAATCTGTTGTAATGAGAAGCAGCATTTTTTGGTCTGCGCAGGGAAGGGGAAGTATGTATTGTAAGAAGCTACTATATGCATAGGAGACAGAAGGGATAAAGGAGATTATGAATATGAACAAAATTAATGAGCAAAATTTAAATAAGGATTTGGTTGCGGCGCTGAAGGAGCTGGAGGGTACATTGCAATTTGAGCTGTGCTCTTGCGGTACTATGATCTATGCTAATAAAAAGGAAGCGCAGGAACGGGTCATTGTAGAAATAAAGGAGGGGGATTGCCATATTACCTATGGTACCATTCCCCAGTTCCTGAAAGCCTTCGCCTATTACCTGGGAGCGAAGGAGGAGATTATATTAACCCCGGCCTTCGAGGACCTGACCTTCTTTGTTGATTGCTCCAGAAGTGCGGTGCTCAGTGTGGAAGGAGCCAAAAGCATCATAAGATATCTTGCGGTGATGGGATATCATGCCCTGCAGCTGTATACCGAGGATACCTACGAAGTGAAGGAATACCCATATCTGGGATACATGCGGGGCAGATACACCAGGGAGGAGCTGAAGGAAATCGACCGCTACTGCACTCTCTTCGGTATCGAGCTGGTTCCCTGCATCCAGACGCTGGCCCATCTGGGACAGGCGCTCCGCTGGGGAGCACATAAGGAGATCAGGGATATTGAGAATATCCTTCTGATTGATGAGGAGCGGACCTATGAATTTATCGAAAGTCTGATCAAAACCTGTTCCGAAACCTTTGCTTCAAGGCGGATCAATATCGGAATGGATGAGGCCTTTCTGGTGGGGTTTGGAAAGTACTTAACAAGGAATGGGTATGCGGACCGGTCAGCATTAATGGCAAAGCATCTAAAAAGAGTAGTTTCCATCTGTGCGAAGTATGGATACCGGCCCATGATGTGGTCGGATATGTTTTTCTACCTTCAATTTAAGGGGAATTATTGGGTTGCGGACGGAGTGTTTTCTGAGCAGGTGAAGGGTCTGATTCCGGAGGAGGTATCGATTATATACTGGGACTATTATTCCGTAGACCCGGCTCGGTATGATAAAATGTTCATGCTGCATAAGGACCTGCATGGAGACATCAGCTTTGCAGGAGGAGCCTGGCGTTGGTCAGGAGCAGTACCCAATAATACCTTCAGCCTGAAGGCTACAGAAGTAGCACTGACAGAAGCCATGAGGCATGGGGTAAAGAAGGTGATTGCCACAGCCTGGGGAGACGACGGCGGTGAGGCTTGTGCTTATTCCATATTCCCTACGCTGCAATTATATTCGGATATTAACTACCATGGGTCCGCGGACCGGTTAAAGGAGAATTTTTATTACACCTTCGGGATGGAGTTTGATACCTTTATGCTGGTGGACAGTCCCAATACCCTTCCGGAGAATGACTTCAGTTCTCCCATGGTCAATCCGTCCAAGTATATGCTGTTCCAGGATGTGCTGATGGGATTGTTTGATCTGCATGTATTGGAAGAGGAGAATGCGGATTATTATGAGCAGACGGCGGAAAAGGTACGTTATGCTGCAGCCGCCCTTGAGGGGAAGAGCATTTGGCGGAATCTGTTTCATGCTACCGAAGAATTGTGCAGGGTTCTCAGCAGCAAATGCAGTCTGGGCAAAAGGATTCGAAAGCAGTACCGCGCTGAAAACCGGGAGGCGTTGAGAGCCCTTGCTGAAATTGAGATACCGGAGCTGCAGGAGAGAATCCTAAGCTATTATGCCGTGTTCAAAAAGCTATGGATGCAGACGAATAAAGTGACCGGGCTTGAAATCCATGATATTCGCTATGGAGGTCTGATCATGCGGTTGGAAACCGTGAAAGAACGCCTGCTGGATTATGCAGACAGAAGAATTGACCGGCTGCCGGAAGCGGAGCTGGAGCAGCTGCCGTATTCCTATGCCGGAGCAACCCAGTCAAAAAATATTTATACAAATGAATCCCTGTGGCAGAATATTGTATCAGCGAATGCAATTGGCGGAGTATAATAATTTATTTTAATTGACTCACCCCAGTATGCCCATGATCAGAGCTGCAGCTCAGCCTTTGGCATCCCATCTCCCTTTTGCGCAGAGCCGGTCAATCTAACCTTTGCAATCTTCAGATGACCGAATGCTGAAATAATTACGGATAAGCATTTACTTGTAAATGGGTTTGGGCTATAATGCAAGTTAAGCATTTGGTTCAAGAACATTAGAAAATATACTGGATTAGAGGTTGAAATTATGATGACTAATATTTCTGATTTATATGACCGTGCAGCTGCAGTCGTTGATCTTAGCTGCATAAGCCATAATCTGGATATCGTAAGACAAAAGGCTGCCGGGAAGAAAATTATAGCGATGGTGAAGTCGAATGCCTATGGGCACGGGATCGTCAGGGTCTCGGAGCATCTGATTGCAGAAGGAGCGGATTATTTAGGGGTCGCATTCGTTGAAGAGGGCGTAATGCTGAGAAATGCGGGGATAAAAGCTCCCATTCTTGTTACCGGGGCCTTTTTGAAGCCGCAAATCAAAGAATATCTATTGAATGACATTGATATTACCGTATCTTCCATCACTGCCTTGGAGGAGGTGGAGGAGGTTGCCAAAGCCTTGGGAAAGCGGGCCAGAATTCATTTGCAGATCGATACCGGCATGATGAGGGTTGGTGTGAGGGATACCTCCGCTCCCAAGTTCCTGGAGGCGGCTACCCGCTCCAAAGATAGTGATGTTATTTCGGTATTTTCTCATTTTGCCACTGCGGATGGGGAGAATTTGGAGTTCGCCCAACTGCAGCTGGAGCGGTTTATGGAAGCGGTCCGGTTTTACGAGAGGCATGACATTATGCCGCCGATGGTCCATATTGCCAACAGTGCCGGCATACTCAGGCTTCCGGACAGCCATTTTGACGCGGTAAGGCCGGGGATTATGCTCTATGGCTATCATCCGTCCGTTTATACAGAAAATGAAGCGCAGCTTAAGCCGGCGCTTTCCCTGCGGGCAAAGGTAACCTATTTCAAGGTGATTTTGGAGGGTACCTCCGTTGGTTATGGCCGTACCTGGACCTCGGATGAGGATACTCGGGCAGTGACGCTTTTGATCGGCTACGGAGACGGATATCTCCGCGGCTTTTCCAATAAGAGCGAGGTGCTGATCCATGGACGCAGGTATCCGGTGGTGGGAAATATCAGCATGGATCATACCGTAGTGTCTCTGGGGAAGGACGGAGAAGCGTACCGCGGCGACGAAGCGGTGCTCATCGGAACACAGGAAGGGGATACCATCACTGCAACGGAACTGGCAGGGAAGCTGGGAACCATTAATTATGAGATTTTAACAGGGATTGGAAGCCGGGTTCCCCGGGTTTATATAAACTGAGAGAGCAAGGAATAGAGTCCTATAATACAAAATGGAGTCAAACATATGGAACGACTGTTATTCGGAATCTCCGGTCTGCCAATCAACAGCGGAATAAAAAAAATAAATTATGCAACAGCCATCCCTTATTTAAAATCCATCGGACTGGATGCGATGGAGCTGCTGTTTGTGCGCAATGTGAATGTAACGGACAAAAATAAGGAAATGATAAGGAATGCAAAGGAAGAAAATGATTTTTATCTCTCTGCCCACGGCTCTTATTATATCAACCTGAATGCGGAGGATACTGAGAAAAGAGAACAATCCCTGGACAGAATCCGCAGGGCGGAGGAAGGGCTGTTAAAGGTAAATGGAAGAAGCCTGATCTTTCATCCGGGCTATTACCTGAAATCGACGAAGGAGGAAACCTATCATACCATCAAACAGATGCTGCAAAAGCTAAGCTATCAGGGGGTGGACTACCGGCTGGAGACCACCGGAAAGGGGACCCAGTTCGGAACCCTGGAGGAGCTGGTCGCTCTCTGCCGGGAGGTAGAGAGTTGTAAGCTTTGTATTGATTTCTCCCATATTCATGCCAGGGGCAATGGCTGCTTAAAGGAATATAAGGATTTTGCCAGCTTGCTGCAGTATGTTCAGGATGAGCTTGGCAGGCCGGCATTGGAGGATCTTCACATCCACATCAGCGGAATACATTACAGCGACAAAGGAGAACGGCATCATCTTCCGCTTTCGGAAGGGGATTTTCGCTATATTGACTGTCTGAAGGCATTAAAGGATTTTAAGGTTAAGGGATGCGTGATTTCGGAGGGACCGTTGCTGGAAGAGGATGCCCTTTTGCTGAAACGAACCTACGAGGGATTATAAGAGCTATCACATTACAAAGGATACCGCCCAAATAGACAAAATGGGCGGTATTTCTGTATCTGGATAGTGGTACTACGGATCAACAGCTCCAACTTGGCCTGAAGTATTGAGTAGTTTAGTTCCCATGAAACCGTTACATGGC
>JAEZFH010000209.1 GCA_023437885.1 Bacillota bacterium
GTAACAACCCGTAACTCATTTTCCTCATATATCTTACTGTCGACGGTCTGTACGATCAGGCCACCATTCACCTTCTTCATATCATATGCATTCTCATCCTGAGGTACTTCAATATCCGCCAATTGAAGAATGCGGATATTTTTCTTCTGAGTCAGTACCTCCAGGGCTTCCCTCTCATAAGAGGGCGCAACCACTACCTCCAGGAAGATATTCTTCATTTCCTGCGCCACAGCCAGGGTCACCTCACGGTTCAGAACCACAATACCGCCGAAGATGGAAGTTTTGTCTGCCTCATAGGCCTTACTCCAGGCACTGTAGATATCCCCCCCGCTTCCCACACCGCAGGGATTGCCGTGCTTACAGGCAACGACGGTGGGTTCGGTGAATTCCTTTAATAATTCCAGCGCTCCGTTGGTATCATTGATATTATTAAAGGAAAGCTCCTTGCCGTTACGCTGGAGCGCATCTGCAATTGAGCCTTTTTTTCTGCCGATCTCGCGGTAGAACGCAGCTGCCTGGTGGGGATTCTCTCCATATCTCATGTCCTGTACCTTTTCAAAGGTCATTGTCAGGGTCTCCGGGAAGGAAGTATCCTTTCTCTGTTTCCTCAGATAATCCGCAATCATGGTATCATAAGAGGAGGTATGCATAAACACCTTTTGCATCAGATAGAATTTGGTATCCAAAGAGACTTCTGTTTTCTCCTTAAGCTCCTCCAGCACCTTCTCATAATCCCTGGGATCTACAACCACAGCAACATCCTGATAGTTCTTGGCTGCAGAGCGAAGCATGGTCGGCCCGCCGATATCAATATTCTCAACCGCTTCCTCCCTGGTTACTCCTTCCTTCAGTATCGTAGCTTTGAACGGATAAAGGTTAACCACAACGATATCGATTGCTTCTATATTTAGATCAGCCAACTGCTTTCTATGGGAGGGGTTGTTTCTCATTGCAAGCAGGCCCGCATGCACTGCCGGATGAAGGGTTTTAACACGTCCGTCCAGGCATTCCGGAAAACCGGTAAGCTCGGAGATCTCAATGGCAGGCACCCCTGCCTCCCTTAATTTGCTGTAGGTTCCTCCGGTAGAAATAATTTCAATCCCCAGGGATACAAATTCCTTGGCAAGTTCTACGATTCCTGTCTTGTCCGAAACACTGATTAAAGCTCTCATGCTCTCTCTCCTTTTTTCCTGTTAATCCATTTTGATAAAATACTGTATATATGGAGTACGAATGAATTATAAAGATGATTCCTTTGCAGAAAATCCAATTTTCAGCCAAACCAGCATACCGCTGATCTGCTTAAAGCTTTATATTGTATGAAATATTAATACATTTACTTTTCTTTATTCATAGATACGGTTACTTTAAAAAGCATAGAATTTCGGAATACCCGCAGAAGCTATAGTAACTTGTATCCCTAAGTGATATACTATCAGCATACTTTATTAAAAGTATACACAGGCTATGGTTCACAAGCACCCTTTATACCCGTGTTACAGGTATTTTACCACTCCGTTTATCTATTACAAGGCAATCTTACACCATGTAAACTACGAATTCAATTTATAAATACTAATGTGTCTTATCGTAATTGCTAATAGATCAAGAATTGCAGTTTGGAGTTGCATTCATAATTAAATTATACTATAATGCGTTTGGAACGCATAATACTAACCTTCCTATAGAGATTAGTATTATGCATACTTTATTAAAGCGTGTCATATTATAGCTTGCTATATCATGGCACAGACATATATAACCATGGAGGCATATATGAAACGGTTTAAAATTACCGATTTGCTGATCGGAGTTCTGTTCACCTTATTGTTCATCAGCATCGCAGTTGTCGTTACGATAAATTTCAGACCTCTGTATTATATGGATATTCGTCTTCTTCATATCGAAGAAACCTCCGGATTAAGCAGAGAAGTGATTCAGGAGAATTATGATGCGCTGATTGATTATTCTTCTCCCTTTTTTCAAGGAGCGCTTCGCTTTCCCACTTTGCCCGCCTCGGAACACGGTTTGATCCATTTTGAAGAGGTCAAAAACCTATTCACCTCCTTTTACCTGATGGGTATGGTTACCCTGGTATTGGGAATCATAATTATAATCCGCAAGGCAAAAAAGAATGAATATAATTATCTTCTTGTTTCCTCGGTTACTGCAATTGCCCTGCCTGCGCTGCTGGCCCTGCTTCTATCCATTGACTTTGACCGCGCTTTTGTGGTATTTCATAAGCTGTTCTTCAATAATGATTATTGGCTTTTTGACCCTGCAACAGATCCGGTCATACTCATTCTGCCGGATACCTTTTTTCTGCACTGTGCCCTAATGATTATTGTACTGGTGATATTCATGAGTCTGCTGTTTTTAGCTGCTTTCTTCTGGAAAAAACAGCATTCCGGTATTAAATACCGTAAGAATAAAGGGTTAAAGTTATAAAAAAGATTGTATTTGCAATTATTGTCCTGCCGCCCTAATTTACAGGTTGGCAGCAGAATGGAGGATTATTATGCGAAAAACAAAAATCATCTGTACCCTGGGACCGTCCACCGATAATGATAAAGTATTGAGAGAATTAATCTGCAACGGTATGGACGTAGCTCGTTTTAATTTCTCCCATGCAAACCATGAGGAGCATCTCGGCAGATTGAAGAAAATTGAAAAGCTCCGCAAGGAGCTGAATATTCCCATCGCTACACTTCTGGACACAAAAGGTCCCGAAATCCGTCTTGGCACCTTTTTGGAGGATAAGAAGATCCAGTTGAAGGAGGGACAAACCTTTACACTCACCTCCAGGATGATCGAAGGGGATGAGTCCATTGTCTCGATCTCCTACCCCAATCTGATCTACGATATTGAGATTGGCTCCACCATTCTCATTGATGACGGCCTGGTTGAAATGACCGTAACGGATATCTCCTCAACCGATATCATCTGTAAAGTTCAAAACAGCGGCACTATTTCAAGCAAGAAGGGCGTTAACGTCCCCGGATCTCATTTATCCATGCCGTTTATCAGCGATAAGGACCGGGAGGATATTCTGTTTGCCATCAAGAATAATTATGACTTCATTGCCGCATCCTTTGTCCGGACCGCCGACGACGTGAAGGAGATTCGTAAAATGCTGAATAAGCACAATTCCAAAACGAAGCTTATTTCAAAAATTGAGAATTACCAGGGTGTGGAACATATTGATGAGATTATCGCGGCTTCTGACGGTATTATGATCGCCCGGGGTGATATGGGCGTAGAAATTCCTTATGAGGAGGTACCGGTACTCCAAAAGCTCATTATCAAAAAGGTATATAATGCGGGAAAGCAGGTAATTACTGCTACACAGATGTTAGATTCGATGATGAAGAATCCCAGACCCACCCGTGCAGAGACCACGGACGTAGCAAATGCCATTTATGACGGAACCAGTGCCATCATGCTTTCCGGCGAGACCGCCGCAGGGGCATATCCGGTGGATGCTTTGAAAACCATGGTTAAGATTGCCATGCGAACAGAAGCCGATATCGATTACAAAAAGCGCTTCCGTCAGTTGGAGCCATGCTCTAATCCCAATATCACCGATGCAATATCACGTGCAACGGTAACAACCGCCCACGAGCTAAATGCTAAGATGATTATAACCGTAACCACTTCAGGGACTACGGCCCGGATGATTTCCAAGTATCGCCCGGATTGCCGAATCATGGGCTGTACCACCGACCCCATGGTATGCCGGCAGCTGAATATGTCCTGGGGCGTTACTCCTTTATTAGTCGCTGTGGAACACGATACCTTTGAGCTATTCGATCATGTTATCCAGGCAGTAGAAGATGCGGGCTATTTGGAGGATGGTGAACTGGCTGTATTAACTGCAGGTGTTCCTCTTGCTACTGCAGGCACTACCAACCTGCTTAAGGTACAGGTTGCAGGAAGTAAATATTAAATAGTATGCAATTCGGGCCGGTCGGCTGCAAATACTTGAGAGTGCAATAGTCTCAGGTATTCACAGTCCGCCGGCCCTTATTTTATGCCAAAGCACAGATTTAGCATGGATATAGCACAGATATAACAGCCCGCAATCTCTATTATAATCAGTTGCAACCACTATAAAACCTATGATAAAATACAATTAACACTTCGCTTTCCAGATTATTTCAAAGCCCGTCTTCGGGGCTGACTGCCCGGGCCGATTATTAACAATCTGCAATACATTATAATTATAGAAAGGATACCCTTGATGAAAAAGCAGGATTACTTAAAATGGGACGAGTATTTCATGGGGATTGCACTTCTGTCCACGGAGCGCAGCAAGGACCCCAGCACCAGTGTTGGGGCCTGTATTGTCAGTGATGACAATAAAATTCTTTCCGTAGGATACAACGGAATGCCGATCGGCTGCTCCGACGACGAATTTCCATGGGAGCGGGAAGGCTCGAACCTTGATACCAAGTACTATTATGTGTGCCATGCCGAACTGAATGCCATTTTGAATTATACCGGAACTCATATGAAGGGCGCAAAGCTGTATACAACGCTCTTTCCCTGCAACGAATGCACTAAAGCAATTATCCAGAAGGGCATTACCGAAATCATCTACAGAAGCGACAAATATGCTGCAACCGATGCAGTAATTGCATCAAAACGCATGATGGATGCCGCTGGAGTAACCTATCGGCAATATATGCCCATTGGCAAGGACATATTAATTTCTTTGTGACCCATTAATAACTGCGTCAGAATATAGTCCTTCTCCGGTCTGCCCGACCTTTGTTAACCCTGCTGTCCTTCCTTCCTGCTCTTTTTGATTTTGTCTGCTTCCGCCATAACCTCCCGGCGAAATTGCAGCCACTCCTCTTCATTCTCCACATAGTAGAGGGGGCAGAGTTTTCCCGTAACATCATAATGCCGTATGATATCCTCTTCCTTCAGTCCAAATTCTACGCACAGGGAAGCAGTCAGGGCGACCAGGGACTGATAGGTGGCTTCATTGAACTCTCCTGTCTCATCCTCATGGCAGCATTCAATTGCTATGCTATCGGAGTTCCGTTCATTGGAGGCAAAGGAAATCTCATTTAACGGTACGCATTGAAGTACCTCCCCCTCCAAACCGATAATATAATGGCTGCTGGCAGAGGTTGTCTTCTTCCGGGCCAACCCTTCAAAATAGCTGCGGTTATTCGCCGCGGAGGTCCCCGGATTTGCCGTATAATGGACTACAACGGCATTGATTTTCTTCAGGGGCGTCTGCGGCCTGGAGTAATCATTCGGCGTAAGGTAATTCTCCTCTATGACTACACCATTGGATAAGGTTTTATCGATTGCTTCCTTTCCTTCCACGGTAATACCCCTCCGGTTTACTACCTCCTGGATAATGATTGCTGTTAATGCTATTATGACCACGAGCAGGAGAAAACTCAGTGCAATTAGAATAACCCGTTTTCTATGCCTTCTCTTCCTCCACTCTTCTCTGGTAAGTATTCTTCTCATCGTATCACCTGACCTAGGAATATCCAAGATATATCTTGAACATTCCTTACTTTAATAAAGTATATACTGCTGTGGGCCTTTCCCCGGAATATCCGGTTATTGCAGCAGCACGTCAATTTCCTTCCTTAAGATATCCTTCTCTGTCTCTGAGATCCATTCTGTCAGCCGGGCGGCCAGAACAGGCAATCTCCATTGGTTGATTTCCTCCGTCGATAATCCGGAGAGCTCCCGATAGCTTTTTAAATATATTCTGGCCATCCGGTGTCTCATCCTGTTAATCATGTCCCGGGCAGGCCCTGGAATATTCCCTGGTATTTCAGCATCCTTCAAGAGGAAGACGGTTCTGGCCACATCCATACCGGGGCTCCCGCTGGCTGCCGTCATCCAGTCTAAGACAATATATCCATCCGCTGCTTTGATAATATTTCCCGGGTGAAAATCCCCATGGCATAGGGAAGTTCCCTGAGGCAGCCGGTCCAAGTACCGAAGCACGGTTTGTTTTTCTTCTTCAGATAATGCCCCGGCATGGCTGATATTCCATTCCAGTTCTTCCTTGTAGCTGGTCAAGCCCTCCGCTCTGCATTGGTGTATGTTATATTGTGTTTTGGCAAGCTGCTTTGCAGCTCTCCCTGCAATCCATGGCTTTGTGCTCACCAGCTTGAGCAAGGATTCTCCGTGGATTCTCTCATACATTATCCCGGTTCTCCCATGATATTCCATCAGTTCGCCGACCTTGGGTATCGGCATTCCCAATCTCTCAACTTCCTTGCTTACCCGGTATTCCTTTTCAATTCCGCCGCGGGAAAACCCCTTCCGAAACAGCTTAAGAATCCACCCTTCTTTCCAGGCATATACCTCCGCCGTATTCCCTTCTCCAATCATTTGAAGGTCCATCTCCTCTATCCTCTCCCTTTCCGGTATTCCAATTCATTACTAAAGTATACCACATTATAGCTTGCTATATCTTGGTATCCTCACTTTTGACACCGCCTTTCAGCAGCTTAAAGCATTGGCCGCCTTTGCATAGCCGGGTCTCCCATATATCCTGGCAGAAGCCCGACGGCCTGTTTCTATATACAAACGGATCAGTAATAGGAAAGTCTTCAATAACTTTACGAATAGAAGGAAGATACAGAAAGCAATCCCCCTTTGAACGGATGTACCTCCTGGCTGCCCATTCAAAGGGGGATATCGTTCCCGCTCAGTATATATCTGCTTTACAATTTCCAATCCTTATCTCCGTATGGAGATTAGGATTATTCCTCTACGCTGTAGTTGGGTGCCTCCTTGGTGATGTGGATATCATGAGGATGGCTCTCTTTTAAAGAGGCTGCGGTTATCTTAACGAATTTTCCGTTGTTCTGGAGCGTCTTAATGTCTGCCGCCCCGCAGTAACCCATACCGGAGCGCAAGCCGCCAATCAACTGGAATACGGTATCTTCCACGGTTCCCTTATATGCCACACGGCCTTCCACGCCTTCCGGTACCAGCTTCTTGGCATCAGTCTGGAAGTAGCGGTCCTTACTGCCCTTTTCCATGGCAGCAATGGAACCCATTCCCCGGTATACCTTGTATTTTCTTCCCTGGTATAATTCAAAGGTTCCGGGACTCTCATCACAGCCCGCAAAGATACTTCCCATCATACACACATTGGCACCCGCCGCCAGGGCCTTGGTGATATCTCCCGAATACTTGATGCCGCCGTCGGCTATGATCGGTATCTGATGCGCTTTGGCTGCTTCATAGGAATCCATAATAGCTGTAATCTGAGGTACGCCGATTCCTGCCACAACTCTTGTTGTACAGATCGAACCGGGTCCAATTCCCACCTTTACCGCATCTACGCCTGCCTTAATCAAGTCAAGGGTCGCCTGCGCCGTCGCGACATTCCCGGCGATGATCTGAACGGCAGAGTATGCATCCCGTACCATCTTCACCACCTTAAGAACATTTCCGGAATGTCCGTGTGCCGTATCAATAACGATGGCATCCACCTTGGCCTTCACCAATGCATCCACGCGTTCCAGAATATTATTAGTAACTCCGACCGCCGCCGCACATAACAGCCGTCCCTGTGCATCCTTGGCTGACAGCGGATATTTTATCTGTTTTTCGATGTCCTTGATTGTGATAAGTCCCTTCAGGTTGCCCTCATCATCTACTAAAGGAAGCTTTTCCTTTCTGGCTTTGCCCAATATCTTCTTCGCCTCATCCAGAGTAATGCCTTCCTTTGCCGTAATCAGACCTTCCGAGGTCATGGACTCGCTGATTTTCTTAGAAAAATCCGTCTCAAACTTCAGGTCCCGGTTTGTGATAATACCGACCAGCTTCTTACCGTCTACCGTAATCGGTACCCCGGAGATTCTGTATTTTGCCATTAAATCATTGGCATCCTGTAAGGTATGCTCCGGAGACAAATAAAATGGATCGGTGATGACACCATTCTCTGAACGTTTTACCTTATCTACCTCTACCGCCTGCTCCTCAATGGACATATTCTTGTGGATAACACCTATGCCCCCCTGCCTGGCCATAGCGATTGCCATACGGCTCTCGGTTACGGTATCCATACCGGCACTCATTAACGGGATATTCAGTTTTATTGTATTCGTCAGGCTTGTTGACAAATCAACCTGATTTGGCAATACCTCGGAAAAAGCCGGTACCAGCAGCACATCATCAAATGTAATTCCTTCACCGATAATCTGACCCATTTTGTTAATCTCCTCACTTTCTGATGTTTGTTTTTGAACTAAAGATTTTTAAAAGTATAACGAATAATATCTGCAATGTCAACCATGAAAATCTGTAAAAGAAATAGTCGATTCGAGTGTCAAAAGCCTGATTTATGTTATGAAGATGAATATACGTGTATATATATTCATCCAGCTTGCGTTTAATCTCTCGTAATTGCCAAGTACAGGCAATCACAAGAGACCCGATTTGCACTATATGAATATATATGCACTCGCATTCACCAATACAGTGGAATGAAGGCTTCTGACGCTCGAATCATCCTATGACAAGAGGATGCCGTTCTCCCATCCGGTGCGGCATGGGAATGCATCCTCTGCGTTCTTAGTATTGCGATATCTTTCTCGGACTCTTCTGCTTCATCATTGCAAGCATCTTCTCACTGGGTTCAAAGGCAATACGATATTTCTTATCCTCAACATTGGCAACAATAATATACGGCTTTATGGTCTTGTCACAGGATGAGAAATCCTTATTCATAAGCTGCATATGATTGTAGCTGTCCAAGGCATGGGAGCCCTGGGGAGCCACGATATCAACCTGCTCCATATCGATCCGGAGCATGGTTTTCCTTCTAGCCTTACCGGTGATGCGGTCAAAATCCAACTGCCCGTCCACAAATACATACTCATATTCCACATTCAACTTCGGGAAAAGATAGATCATGGCAACAATAAGCACAATTCCACCAATACCAAAAAATCCTCCCAACATCATGAGCAGTACCCCGACAACAATTCCTACGATCAGAAGTGTACGCAGCCCCATCGACTTACCGGTATCCTTTCTCTTCACTCCCGCTTCCGCATATAACTGATTCATATTAATCCTCCATTCTGCTGCGAACCTGCGAATCTTAAACCTCTACGGTCCAGTTATGTTCATCTTCTATTCTTCCTAACTGAATTCCTGTAATTGTATCATACAGCTTCCGGCTGACCGGCCCGATGCCTCCGTCCTTCACCTGCATGATATTCTCTTCCCAGCGAAGCTGTCCCACCGGAGAGATTACCGCAGCCGTTCCGGTTCCCCATACCTCTTCCAGGGTGTTATTCTGATATGCTTCATAGATCTCATCAATGGATATTTTACGCTCCTGGGTCTCAAGTCCCCACTCCCTGCACAGCGCCAATACGGAATCTCTGGTAACGCCGGGCAAAATACTTCCATTTAACTCCGGTGTGACAACCTTACCATTAATCTTGAAGAAAATATTCATCGCTCCTACCTCTTCAATATACTTTCGATCGACACCGTCCAGCCACAGTACCTGGGAATAACCTTCCTCATGCGCCTTCATCTGGGATTTTAATGAAGCCACATAATTTGCTCCTGTCTTGGCTTCTCCGATACCGCCCTTCACTGCTCTGACATATTCGTCCTCAATCCAGATTCTGACCGGATTCAACCCCTCCGGATAATATGCCCCGACCGGAGAGAGGATAATGATGAAAAGATACCGGTCGGAGGGTCTTACCCCCAGAAACGGATCCGTTGCAATAATAAAAGGTCTGATATAGAGCGAGGTGCCTTCCCTGGTCGGAATCCATGCCTCATCTACTTTAACCACTGCTTTAAGCGCCTGCAGGAAATCCTCCTCGGGAATCTCCGGAATACAGATTCTGCGGTTCGTCTTATTGGCTCTTTCAATATTCTTTTCCGGACGGAAGAGCAAGGTTCTTCCATCCTCTGTCCTATAGGCCTTTAAACCCTCAAACATTTCCTGGCCATAATGGAACACCATGGCGGAAGGCTCAAGATTGAGCGGCTGGTAGGGTATCACCCGGGGATCATACCACC
>JAEZFH010000261.1 GCA_023437885.1 Bacillota bacterium
CCGGGAGATTAATGGAGGTCAGGCGGCTGCAGCCTTCGAAGGCTCTTCTTGCTATGTAATAGAGCTTACTGCCCTCGGGTATCGTGACGGTTTTCAACTTGGAACACCACTGAAAGGCCTCAATGCTGATGAATTTCAGGGATTGCGGAAGAGTGACGGAGGTCAGGCCCTGACAATTGGAGAAGGCACCTTCGCCGATATAGGTCAATTTCTCCGGCAGTGTAATACTTTTCAAGGAATAGCAGTTACTGAAAGCATGATAGGGAATCCGCTTTATGCCCTCCGGCAGATTTATCTTTTGTAAGGAGCTGCAGTTGGCAAAGGCTTCATCTTCAATCACTGTAATCCCGGCAGGCAGATTGATAGTTATTACAGAACTGTTATTGAAGAAGGCACGCTTGCCAATTGCGGTAATATGGTTCGGAACATTTACGGTTTTGGATGATCCGGTATAGGACAGAAGGACGCCGTCCCGAATCAGAAAATCGCTTGAGGCTGCCTTTACCGGTTTTACTGCCAGCAGACACAAGGACAGGAAAAACAGAATGCCGACCATTTTTTTAAATTTAATACTCATAATACACCTCCAATTACACGCATTTTAATAGTCTTGCGTTACCTCTTTATTTTATTCCATAAAATGTGGTCATACAAGTTAATTTTTCCTTAAGCTGGCGGAGAAAGCCTGTTTGGAGTAAAAGCTCTGCATTTGCTGACCCGAGGAGATTCTACATAGAAATCAGGCTTTTGCAGAATAAATAAGGGCTGCAATTGCAGCCCATTCAGAATAGTTATGAAAGTTTTTCCAGTTCCTCTGCCATATATTGCATAAATAGTTCCCTGGAGATAGCCTTATCATGTCCCTCCACGCAGATAGTAAAATCAATGCCTTGGAGAAACTCCAGATAGTCCGATAGCTTCTGACGGTCACAACGTCCCTGGTTGTGATAGAAATCGCCGCAGGCGGAGTCCCCCAGGAAAATGACCTTTTCCTCCGGGATATAAACCACGACGGAATCCTCGGAGTGGGGGCCGCCAACCTGAAGAAGTTCACAGGTAATGCCTCCCAGATCAAGACTGAGACGGCGGTCAAAGACGAGATCCGCAGTTCTTACGGTTATTTCTTTCCGGTTGGGATATTCGATGCGGATATGGGAATCACAGAATTCGATCTCCTCTCCAGAGGCCAGACGGCCGGACATGGACCGGTCATCCCACCCCCATTGTGCCACAATACCAAGCTGCCGGTCTGTCAGTCTTCCGGCAATTGATTTAGCCTTAAGTGCATGCATGCCGAAGGTATGATCCCAGTGCCAATGTGTAATGGCTACATAGTCCGGAGCGGGAAGCCCCTGTTCCATCAGGGAGGAGAGGAACAGGCCGGCATGCCTGGCAGAATTGCCGGCATCCACCATAAGGGAGTATTTATCACCTCGTATGTATCCCAGGTTTGGGCGGTCTGTCTCCTCTGAGAAGGGAAGATAACAAATGCGTTCCGTTAGTTTATGAAAGGGAGGCTTCATCTGCTGCACCTCCCGGCTCGTGATCAATATGGAAAATGCCGATTTCCTTGTAATGCTCAATCTTATAATTGACGATACACAAGCTGTTCTGAAGAAGCTCCGTCTGCCTTAATATGGAAGAACGGTGCTTTTCAAGGACTTCCCTGCGCTCCTCGCAGGTGGTCTCTCCCTTTAGGCAAAGATTCATAAAATGTTTGATGTCCTGAATTGGCATCCCGCTGTTTTTGAGGCAGCAAATCAAGCCTAACCATTCAAGCTCGGTTTCGCTGAAAGAGCGGATACCGGAATCGGTCCGCTTAAGAGTGGGAAGCAGTCCCTCCTTATCATAATAACGAAGAGCGGAAGTAGTCAGATTTAGCTTTTTTGCTACCTGTTGGATAGAATAAGTCATAGCACGGTATCTCCTTTGTTTTTATCTTTAATATGATAGATCATATATTTCTTTGCATATAACATATAAATCCCATATAAACTCTTGAAAATGCAAGACTAACTTCATAAAGACAAATTTTATACAAGACTAATTTCATACAAGAATAATTTCATACAAGAATAATTTATACCCTTGCAAACAAGAATTTACGATTACATTTTACTATTCATACACAAAAAACTATTGACTTAAAGTTAACTTTAACATTTATAATAAATATTGTCAATCAATTGATTTTATCTAATATCAATATGGAGGGTGCATTGTATGATATTACAGGATACGTTTACACTGAAAAATGGTATTAAAATACCTAAGCTGGGGCTTGGGACCTGGCAGATACCGGAAGGAGAAGAAGCATATCAGTCGGTGCTATGGGCGTTGAAGCACGGTTACAGGCATATTGATACTGCCATGGCTTACGGTAACGAAGCAAGCGTCGGAAGAGCGATTAAGGACTCTGGGCTTCCCCGGGAGGAAATCTTTGTTACGACGAAGCTTCCTGCCGAGTTCAAAGGATATGAGATTGCCCGCGAGTGTTTTGAGAAGTCTCTGGCAGCCTTGGGCCTGGATTATATCGATCTGTATTTGATTCATGCTCCCTGGCCCTGGGATAAAATCGGACTTGATTGTACCCAGGATAATATCAGCAGTTGGAAGGCTTTTGAGGAGATCTATGACAGCGGCAGGGTAAAGGCAATCGGCATCTCTAACTTTGAACCGAAGCATATCGAGCCTATTCTTGCTGTGTGCAAGCATATACCCATGGTGAATCAGATCCGTTTTCATATCGGTGACCGTCAGGAAGAGGTCGTTGATTACTGTCATAAGCAGGATATCCTGATTACAGCCTACTCCCCTCTGGCAACAGGCCGGATTATCGGCAAGGAAGCGATTGTAGAGATGGCAAAGAAATATAAGGTAACACCGGCACAGCTCTGTATCCGCTATTGCCTGGAGAAGCAGATGGTTGTTATCCCTAAGTCAACAAAGGAGGAGCGCATCATATCGAATGCGCAGGCAGAATTTGAGATCAGTGCAGAGGATATGAAGGTATTGGACCTTTTATAGAAAGACAGGAATACCGATCCTAGAAGTTCCCCTTGACAAAAAGACACAGACCGTGCTATCATTTCTTAAATTTGAATGGAGAGGTAACCAATATGTTTATAGCAATGCTTCGTCATCATCATACCTAGAACGATTGTATTTGGTGGATCATCACTCGTACAGTCGTATTTTGGTGTGCTCGTGATGAAGGGGATTTGTTATAATAACAGACCATGCCGTCCGAGCAGCTTCGGACGGCATTTTTGATTCTCACTTTTCCTGTCATAAATGGAGAGTGGAAACCGGATAATATTTTAGGAGGAGACCGTTATGAAAACAACAGCATTGAAAGGGACCAGAGACTTTTTACCGCAGGAGGTAAGGCTGCGGGATTATATGCAGAGCAGAATATTGGAGGTATATCAACGCAGCGGCTTTGAGCGGATATCTACCCCGATTCTGGAGGATATTGAAAATCTGGATAAAAGCGAGGGAGGAGAGAATTTGAACCTGATTTTTCGGGTACTGAAACGGGGAGAGAAGCTAAGAAATGCAGTGGAGCAGGGGAAGACGGAGGAGCTCTGCGATATTGGGCTGAGGTATGATTTAACCCTCCCACTCAGCAGATATTTTGCCAATAATAAGGATAAGCTGCTCTCACCGGTGAAATGCATCCAGATAGACAGGGTTTACCGCGCCGAGCGGCCCCAAAAGGGCAGGGACCGGGAATTTGTCCAGTGTGATATCGATATTCTGGGCTCGTCTTCCATTCACTGTGAAATCGAACTGATTTATACCACGGCCAAGGCTTTAAAAGCAGTTGGGATTGATGATTTTACCATCAAGCTGAATGACCGCCGCTTACTAAGGGCGGTATTAATTGCAGCAGGTGTGAAGGAAGATCAGACGGACAGCGTTTGCATTTCTATTGATAAACTGGATAAGATTGGCGTGAAAGGCCTGGAGGCTGAACTGGAGGCTAAGGGGTTAAAGCAGGAAATCATTGATAGAATATCAGAACTCTTATCCGGTACCATGGATTTATCCGAATTGGAGGAGATTACAGGGGAGCGGCAGATCATCGGTGGATTGCGAAAAATTCTCTGTACCATTGGGGATTTGTCGTCGAACACTGTGGATATCAGGTTTGATTTAACCTTGGTTCGTGGACAGGGCTACTATACGGGTACTATTTTCGAGATAGAAAGCAAGCGTTTTAAGGGTTCCATCGGAGGGGGCGGGAGATATGACAGTCTGATTGGCAAGTTTTCCGGTGAACCGGTACCGGCGGTTGGCTTTTCCATCGGGTTTGAGAGAATATTTGCGATATTGTCGGAAGGCGGCTTTGAGCTTCCGGGTGGAAATCACAAAATGGCTCTGATTTATAAGGAGGAGGATTTTCTGGAGGCCAATCTTGCTGCAGAGGAGTACCGGCAGGAATATGATGTCTGTTTATATGAGATGCCCAGGAAGCTGGGACGGTTTATCGACAGATTGGCCCGAAGCGGTTACGGTTATATGCTGATCTATGGAGAGGGGCAGGAGCTCAGGAGAATAGAACAGCAGTAGACCAAGGGCACCCGGTAGCGGAATGTGCATAATGGAGTTGTTTTTCGATAATATCACAGGTATAATAAGGAAAAGGTATTGCTATTCTTTCTAAAATATCTTATCATGTTAAAAAAATAACATTGGGGGCTTTGAAATGGACGGTTCAACTATATCAACCATAGAAACACCGAGAAAAGTAAGAAAAGGTATTACTGGAAGTACATTAAAGCTGGTTGCGATTATTACAATGCTGATCGATCATACAGCGGCGACGATTCTGGATCGAACGCTGATGGCCAGAGGAATGGGTGAGCTGGATGCAACCAATCCGCAGGCGGTTCTGGATTTTATGAGCGAGAACGCAGGACTTTATTACCTCGACAGCTTTATGAGACTCATCGGCAGAATTGCATTTCCGATCTTTTGTTTTTTGTTGGTGGAGGGTTTTAAGTATACGCATAACAAATGGAACTATGCCATAAGACTGGGGATCTTTGCTCTGGTATCCGAGATTCCCTTTGATTTGGCACTCTTTAATCAGTTTTTGGAATTTTCCCATCAAAATGTTTACTTCACCTTGTTAATCGGTTTGCTGATGTTGACCGGATTTGAACTGATCAGTGAAAAGCTGGCCGGTAAGAAATGGCTGCCGCTACTGGCAGCAGGTGGGGCAGTTGCGGTGGGTGGTATTGTTACCTATGGCTTCCGCGGAATAGTTCAAATGATTAATATAATCCTTGGGACAGCACAATTAGGAACCGGAATTACTCTGAAAGACGGAGTATATATTATCCTTGCAATTGTGATAACCCTTCTATGCCTGCTGATTTATTTGATCATGGGAAGAAAGGGTTCTTTCCAAAAGACCGGCGTTGTATTTGCCGATTTGTTGATTTTGGTGGCAGGTATGCTGTTAGCTCAGCTTCTTAGAACAGATTATTCAGCCTTCGGTATTCTGACCATTGCCGTGATCTATATGCTGCGTAAGAGTAATGTTAAGGCGGTATTAGGAGCCTGCATAACTTTGACTATAATGAGTCTTTCGGAGCTGACGGCATTCTTTGCTTTAATCCCTGCTGCATTGTATAACGGGAAAAGAGGGTGGAAGATGAAATATGCAATCTATATCTTCTATCCGGGACATTTGCTTCTTCTTTATCTGATCTGTTATTTTATGGGGATATAGTACATAAAGGTGATCGGAAGCGGTACTTTAGCCTTTGATCAATGGCTGACCTGTGCTGTGCATCCGGGGATCAGAGCACGGCTTCGGTTTCGATCCTAAGAATATAAAGCGCTGCGGTACCGGTCATCTATGT
>JAEZFH010000220.1 GCA_023437885.1 Bacillota bacterium
TGCGGCACAAAACCCGGAAGAAAATCAAAATGAAATTCCAATGGAATTCATTTTGATTTTCTTTCCAAGGATGCCGGCCTTTCCGGTATCCTTTTCACTCATTCTTCTCGAACAAGGCATTGATAAAATCGTCTGCATCAAACTTCTGGAGATCGTCGATCTTCTCGCCGATACCAATGTATTTTACAGGAATGCCAAGCTCGGACTGAATCGCAATTGCGATGCCGCCTTTGGCAGTTCCATCCAGCTTTGTAAGAACAATACCGGTGATTTCCGCAACCTCATTAAATTCCTTTGCCTGAGCCAGGGCATTCTGGCCTGTGGTTCCGTCTAAAACCACCAGAGTCTCACGATAAGCCTCCGGATACTCCCGCTCGATCACACGGTTAATCTTCTTTAATTCCTCCATGAGGTTTTTCTTATTGTGAAGACGCCCTGCTGTATCGCATAGAAGAATATCGATGTTTCTGGCTTTCGCTGCAGTGACCGCATCATAGATTACCGCTGCAGGGTCAGAGCCTTCCTTTTGGGCGATGATATCGACATTTGCCCTGTGGGCCCACTCTGTTAACTGCTCAATGGCAGCGGCACGGAAGGTATCCGCGGCGGCAACCATAACTTTTTTTCCCTGATCCTTCATCTGCCCGGCCAGTTTTCCGACCGAGGTGGTTTTTCCTACACCGTTTACACCGATTAACAGTACTACCGATCTTCGGTTTTCGAATTCATAAGCGGTATCCTTAAGCTGCATCTGCTCTTTCATGCTGGAGATTAACAGCTGCCTGCATTCTGCCGGATCCTTTATTTTATTTTCCTTTACCTTTTCCCTGAGATTCTCAAGAATGGCTGTGGTTGTATTGATGCCAAGATCAGCCATGATCAGAATCTCTTCCAGTTCCTCATAAAAATCATCATCGATGCTGGAAAAACCGCTGAATATTGCATCAATTCCGTGAGCGATGCTGTCTCTTGTCTTGGTCAAGCCTTGTACTAATTTGCTGAAAAATCCTGGTTTATTCTCTCCCATAAAAATCTCCATTCTACTGCTGTTCTGCGAATTTGGACGGCAGCACAATATTTACAAAGTAAATTATATAACAAATCACTTTGTGAAGATGCTTAACTCCCACTGCCTCCGCGATACGCTCTAACGGCACCGGTTTTTACCGGGCCGTAGTTTTATTAAAATTCATAATATCATTACATTGCTGTACTAGCAAGATAAATCTTTGCTTTTTATTTTAGCTGTCCTTCAATTAAGCTTACCGACACCAGGGTGGATACTCCCTTCTCCTGCATGGTGATACCGTATAGAATATCCGCTGCTGCCATCGTTCCTCTTCGGTGGGTTATAATAATGAATTGGGTGTCTTTGGTCAGCTTATGTAGATACTTTGCAAAACGGCCGACATTGGAATCATCCAGAGCGGCTTCTATCTCATCCAATAAGCAGAAGGGGGACGGCTTCAGGTTCTGAATCGCAAATAACAAGGAGATTGCGGTCAGCGCCTTCTCACCACCGGAAAGCTGCATCATATTCTGAAGCTTTTTACCCGGGGGCTGTGCATTGATTCGAATCCCTGCCTCTAGGATATCCTCACTGTCCGTCAGCTCCAGATCAGCCTGACCCCCTCCGAACAGTTCTTTAAATACAACATCAAATTCTTCGTTAATTGCCCTGAATTTCTCCAGGAATTGGATGCGCATCTCGGTATCCAGCTCATGAATAATTTGCAGCAGGGCTTCTTCCGCCTTTACTAAGTCTTCGCGCTGGGTGTGCAGGAACTCATACCGCTCGGAGAGGCTTCGGTAATCCTCAATGGCATTTACATTGACATCGCCAAGCTCCCGGATCTTCGATTTGATTTCACCAATCAGCTTTTTTGCTTGCGGCAGGCTGATTTCCTCCTCGGCCGGATATAGAGCCGCAGTGGAATAAGTAAGTTCATATTCCTCCCACATATAAGTGATCTGCTGGTCGGTCTGCTCCATCAGCTTGTCCCTCTGGCCATTCAACCGGAAGATTTCTTTGTCAAGTTCATTCATACGGCCTGATAGTTCTTCTCGCTTGGTGAAGAAGTTCTTATGCACCCCGGTAATCTGTTCCCGACGGGCTGCCTGCTCTCGAATTCTTTCTTCCAGGCTCAGGATTTCCTGCTCCAAGGAACGGATCAGCCCTTCGGTTTCGTGAATGGTTGACTTCTTTTCCTCAATTATATTGGAATTTTTAAGAATATCTGCTGTGAGGGCTTCCCCTTCCTCGAAGTGCTTGGCGATATCTCTTTTGATACGTTTGATATTCTCCAGCATGAATTGATTGCTCTGTTCCAAAGCAGACATTTGCAGCCTTAGTGCGGAAGCATTCTCGTTTGCTGCCTGTTCCAGACTTCTTTCCTCTTCCAGCTTTTTATTCAGATGCTCAATCTGTCCTTCCTTTTCCCGGTTAAGCATGGAATTGTGGGACAGGGTCTCCTGAAGCTTTTGCAGTTGTTCCTTCAAATCCTTGGCCTGAAGTTCAATTTCCTGCAGCTCTCTGACATATTCCTGATAGATAGCCTCTGATTCTGCTTTTTTGCTCTTTTCTTGTTCCAGATTCATGCTTATGGTATTTTGCTCCAGGAACTTTTCCTGTAATAATACTTTAATAGATTCCAGCTCTGTACGAAGCCTGCTTCGGGTATTTCTGGCTTCCTCACGGCGGGTAATCAGGTCCTCAGTCTGAAGCTTCAGAGCTTGAACGTCATCCTCCATTTCCTCGATTTCTCTTCTTCTTCCGAGAAGATTGCTGGCATTCTTATATGCTCCGCCGGAAATAGAACCTCCGGGAGTCAGTAATTCACCCTCCAGGGTGACAATTCGAAGAGTATAATTAAACTTTTTGGCCATGCTGGTGGCATGATCTATGTGATCCACTACAATGATGCGTCCCAGAAGATAGTCAATCAATGCATTAAATCTTGAATCTGCTTCAACCAGCCGGCTGGCCTGTCCAAGAACACCGGGCTCACGAAGAACCTTATCCCCCGGCAGAGTATTGCCGGCGGAAATATTGGTCAGGGGAAGGAAGGTTGCCCTTCCGAATTTATTTTTCTTCAAATATCCGATGAGCTCCTTAGCAGTTCCCTCATCTTCGGTGACAATATTCTGAATTGCTGCTCCAAGAGCAGTCTCAATCGCAGTTTCATAAGCCTTGTCAACCTTAATGATATCTGCCACCACACCTACGATCCCAGGCATATGGGGCTTTCTTTCCATGACCTTCTTGATACTGATACCATAGCCTTCATAGCGTTCCGTCAGATTCATAAGGGAATCCAGACGTGATCTTTCACCCAGATACCGGGCCTGTACATCATTATACTCCACATTAACGGAATCGATCAGACTCTGCGCCTGTGCGATGGCTTGCTCCGTAGAAGCTGCCTTCGCTGTCCGTTCTGTGATAATTCCGGTAATACGGTGTAAGCTCTCCGTACAGGACGCTATCGTTTCATTATAGAGGCATTCTTCGCTCTTGTTTTTCAGAATGCGCTGGTTCAAGTCTGCTTTACGAAGGGTATTCTGTTCCAGCATGGTTTCATAACGCTGCATGCTGGCCTTAATACCCGAATTGATATTCAGATATTCAAAAATACCATTATTGCATTCTTCGATTTCTCTGGTATGGGTCAGAATATTTTCTTTGATTCGGTTCAATTCATCCAGGGCAGCACTGAGAAGGTCATCCATATCGGCGATTTTATTGTCGATGTCTTCTTTGTCGGTGAGATAGCCATGCTCTTCTGTCTTTTTGGCTTCCATCTCCTTCTGTGTATTTTCGATTCTGCTGCGGATATACACATCGCTTTGCTGTAAGCTGCTGACCTGCTCCTGAAGAACCTTAATCTCGCCTTCCGCCTTCTCCTTTTGCAGCTTTCGTTCATTCAGGGTGTTCTTATTCTCATCAATTGTCTGATCAAATTCCTCCAACTGCTGTTCCAGACGGACATACTCTTCTTTGGTATTCTCATATTCCGATTTGGTCTGTTCATAGTCTGAGGCAGCAATGCCCAGCTTCTCTTCCAATTGCTCCTTTTGGCTGCGAAGCCGGTCAAATTCCTTTAAGAATTGATTTACCTCAAGACTCTTCAATTCTTCCTTTAATTTCAAATAGATCCGGGCAACTGCAGACTGCTTCTCCAGGGGAGCCAGCTGCTTCTCTATTTCCTTTAAAATATCAGTGATTCGGGAAAGATTTAGCTTTTCTTCCTCTAAATTCTTTTCCGCTGCATATTTACGGCGTTTAAATTTAACGATTCCGGCAGCCTCATCAAATAATTCCCGGCGGTCCTCCGGTTTACCGCTCAAAATCTTATCAATCTGCCCTTGGCCGATAATGGAGTAACCCTCCTTGCCTATGCCCGTATCCATGAATAATTCATGGACATCCTTTAGCCGGCAGGTAGTTCCGTTAATCAGGTATTCACTTTCCCCGGAGCGGTAAACTCTTCGGGCGACCGTTACCTCTTCATATTCAATCGGCAGCTTATGATCAGAATTGTCCAGTGTTATGGCTACATATGCATAACCCAGAGGCTTGCGCATCTGGGTACCGGAGAAGATAACATCCTCCATTTTTGATCCACGAAGCTGCTTCGCACTCTGCTCACCCAACACCCACCGGACTGCATCAGCGACGTTGCTCTTACCGCTGCCGTTGGGTCCGACGATGCCGGTGATTCCGTCATGAAATTCCAGCAGCATTTTATTGGCAAAGGATTTAAAACCGTGAACCTCAATACTTTTTAAATACATCCATAGTCTCCCATCTATATATACAAATACTTACTGCATCATTCGCCGCGCAATTTCTGAATTGCCTGATAGGCAGCTTCCTGCTCCGCAGCCTTTTTTGTTCTGCCTGCGCCGGTACCGATCTCATCATTTCCTACAAATACGGCAACCGTAAAGGTTTTGTTATGGTCCGGACCCTCTTCTGACATTAATTTATAGCGAAGCTTTTGTCCGTTATTATTGTTTTGCACAATTTCCTGTAAGATAGTCTTGCTATCGAAAAAGAGGTCTTTATTCTTAAGATTGGCTAATATAAAGCCTCGGATAAACTCTTTTGCATTAGTAAAACCACCGTCGAGATAGATTGCTCCGATGACCGCCTCCAGCGCATCGGACAATATGGAATCCCGTTCTCTTCCCCCACAGATGTCCTCACCCTTGCCTAAGAATAAATAATCCCCTATCCTCAAATCCCTGGCACAGGCAGATAAGGTCTGCTCACATACAATACTGGCTCTCATCTTGGTTAAGTCACCTTCCGATAGAGTCGCGTATTCCTTATAAACATATTCGCTGGTAACAAGCTCAAGCACGGCGTCACCCAGAAACTCGAGACGTTCATTACTCTTTTCCTTATTCATTCTCATTTCATTCGCATAGGAGCTATGGGATAAAGCATGGTATAGAAGGGATGGATCGTTAAAATGATATTTTATCTTGCTCTCCAAAGCCAGCAGGGACGTGTCTGGTTTTTTGCGTGATTTCATATAGACGGATCTTACCTCCTTTCGGTATCATCATATTCATTATCGTGCTGCTTAAATTGTATAATTGATCCGGTGCATTACGCTTTCCGGTATTAATGAAGGTCAGCATAGCTGACCTTCATTAATTATTTGTGGAAAAGCCCATAGACAAGGCGAACCTTATTCATAGGGCTTTTCCATACATAAGAGTGGTACGCTTTGTGTGCCACTCGTTGTTTAGATAATACTGAAATTAAAATATTAATTCAAGGCATTCTTAATCTGCTCAATCGCATCCGCTACAGTTACAATGTTCTCAGCTTCCTCGTTAGCGATTTCAATATCAAATTCTTCTTCAATTCCCATGATAATCTGGAACACATCCAGAGAATCCGCACCTAAATCATCGACAAAAGTTGTCTCCATTGTAATTTCATCTGCGTCTACATTTAAAACTTCACTTATAATTTTTTGTAATTTTTCAAATTCCATGATCATTCACCCTTCTTTTATAATTATTCGTTATTACTAAGATTATTTTTGATTTTCTCATTGATCCCTTGTTCGGTAAAGGTCACACATTGAAGGATTGAATTGCGTACCTCTGTGCTTTTTGCATTACCATGGGTTTTAACAACAAGTCCGTTTAAGCCAAGCAGAGGAGCTCCGCCGTACTTTGAGGCATCAAATGCCTTTAGGGTTTCCTTTAATGCAGGCTTGCATAACAGGGCACCAATCTTACTCTTTGTCGTACTCATAAGACCTGTTTTGATTTTTTTAACAAGGGCAGTTCCGAGTCCTTCGTATAACTTGAGAATTACATTGCCAACGAAGGCTTCACAAACTATCACATCAGCCCCGCCGTTGGGAATCTCCCGGGCCTCTATACTGCCTATAAAGTTAATATCATTACAGCTCTTTAATAAGGGGAAGGTCTCTTTCACTAATTGATTTCCCTTTTCCTCCTCCGCACCAATGTTCACAATCGCTACTCTTGGATTCTTTATTCCTAACACATTCTCCATGTATATGGAACCCATCTTTGCAAATTGTACCAGGTGGGATGATCTGGCATCCACATTCGCACCGCAGTCAATCAGCAGGGAAACTCCGTTCATCGTCGGAATCAATGGAGCCAGCGGAGGCCGCTCCACTCCGGGAATGCGCCCTACGATCAGCTGCCCTCCGGCCAGAACGGCACCGGTGCTTCCGGCAGATACAAAGGCATCGGCTTCCTTATTCTTAACCAAATGGAATGCAACGACGATTGAGGAATTCTTCTTACGGCGGATTGCCATAACGGGTGCTTCACAATTTGTGATGATTTCCGGTGCATGTACGACTTGAATGCGTTCCTTATCATAATCATACTCACTGAGTTCCTTACGAATGACATCTTCATTGCCGGTTAATATCACTTTGATATCCTTCTTATCCTGAACCGCGAGTACTGCTCCTTTTATGATCTCTCCTGGTGCGTTATCGCCGCCCATTGCATCTACTGCAACCGTAATCATATTCTGCATCGTTCCTCCCATTCAACAGAGTAAAGATATTCTTCCTAAGAGGACAACTTCTTGAAAAGATATTCTTCTTGAAAAGAACCATATTCTGCTTCCTAGCAAAATATTCTTTTATTCTGTGCTGTTAGTCTTATCATCTTACTATACGTAGTGTTTCCTATGTAATCGTAAGCTAATCTATAAAACAATATACTCGATATCATACTAAAAATCAACCACATTTTTTAGAAATAATTGCTGTACCGGACAGCAGCCTGCAAGCGGTATACTTTCCCGGCGATAGGGTGGGTCAGGGGCATATTTACAGATTACCTCAGGGCATTACTGACGGAGCGTTTGTTATATCATGAATAAAGTGCATATTCATGATCTTCAGCTCCGATCGCATATTGTAAGCAAGCTTGCAGATGCTCACTACGCTTTCATTATATCAATAAGTACTAGTGCTTATGGTATATTCAATTTCGTAGTGTTTATGCACACGCTCTTCGGTCAGCGATGGTATCATGTCTGCCTGCAGGATACCATCGGCGTGATTCCCGGTGAAACAATAAACCCCCGCTGGTTATGCGGGGGTCCATAATTATTAACATAAGACAAGTGGTTTACCGCTTGCCGCTGCCAACATCACAAGTGGTAAGCCACTCGTTGTTGCAAATATAAGAGAAGTAGTTCTCACTTCTCTTATATTTGAGAATAAAATATGCGATAAAATCATTTTCCAGTCATATTACACCGGAATTATGTGTGTTTGTAATTATGCTTTTTTGTAGAAGAAAGATTTGTAATTATTAAAGCCGATTTGCTGTGCCTGAATAATCTGCTCCGTACTTCCCACAAATAAAAGCCCGTCTTTCTTCAACGCTTTATGAAAATCCGAATAGATTTTATTTTTTGCTTCATCCGTAAAATAGATTAGAACATTACGGCATACAATCAAGTCACAGTTTGCCGGATACGGATCCTTTAAAAGATCATGCTGTTTAAACTCCACACAAGCTTTAATCTGATCGGATATCTGATATGTTCGGTCATTAATCACCGTAAAATACTTGTTTAAGAATTCTTCCGGTATACCCTTTAGGCTTTTTACATGATATAGGCCAGTCTGAGCTTTCGCCATAACGGTTTTATCAATATCCGTTGCAATGACTTTTATTTTGCTTAACGGAAGGAATTTTGATAATTGCATTACCAGGGAGTACGGTTCATCTCCGGTCGAGCAAGCGGCACTCCATATTTTGAGTTCCTTACCGAAGCGGTCTATCAGATAGGGAAATACCTCCTTTTCAAGTAAAACCCATTGCTCCGGATTACGGAAAAACTCGGACACATTAATCGTAATGTAATTAATAAATTCGTCATAGACTACTTTATCCGATTTGAGCTTAACAACATAATCGCTGAAGGATGCAATTCCATGCTTTGTAATCAAAGCCTCGATACGCCGTTTCATCTGACGTTCCTTATAGGAATTCAAATCAATCTTTGTCATTTCATAAATGGATTGCTTAAAATTTTCATAACTACCCAGCAAGACAAATCTCCTTTATCATCCGTTTGATATATTCGATTCCAAGTGTGAAGACGCTGTTTCCTCCTGCAAAGTAGGAAGATGCATATCATCCTGTCAGGCAGAATGATATCCTTTCTTCATACCTAAACATGAAGATGCTTTCCCTTCATAATCTACTCTGCGTCTGTCTCAGCCGGTGCTTCTTCTTCCTTCTCCGGAGCCTCTAAAGCTTTTACGCTTAAGCTGATTTTCTTGTCTTCCTTATTGAATTCCACTACCTTGGCAGTGATTTCCTGAC
>JAEZFH010000325.1 GCA_023437885.1 Bacillota bacterium
AGACCGCGGCGGACACGGAAGTACTGGAAAGCAATAATGGAGGTATGCGATGGCGGGGCTGATCACCCATATGGTTATTGCAAGAGAGATGATAAAGCGGCTTCCGAAGGAGAGCATCCGTGAGGAAGGATTGTTCTATTTAGGCAACCTGGCACCGGATGCGGTTCATGCACGGGAAGGATATATCCGGGCGTATAAAAAGCACACTCATTTTCGCGATGATATACCGGATATGGAGTTTGAGCGGGAAGAGCACCAGGTGGTTTACCGTAAGAGGCTAGAGGAATTTGCCGCAAAGAACAGGGAACGCGGAGATGGTCTGGAGGATTTATACCTTGGTTATGTGACACATATATTAACGGATGAGCTGTTTATTGTCACTGTCCGTAAGGAATTCTGTAAGGTAATGGAGCAAATGGGCATCTCACAGGATGACCACAGATTCTTTGAATATATTGTCAGGGATATGACCCGGAATGATCTTTTATTAGTGAAACATTATGAAGACATGGAAGTCATCCGCCGCTGTATTGAACAGGTCGGGATATATCGGATCGAAGGGCTGTTAAGTCCTCAGGAGATGAAGAGCTCGAAGGATTGGCTGGTGAGTTACCATTTTACGGAGGAGCATGAATTTCTTGACCCGGTTCATATCAGCTACGGCAGGACTCTGGAGTTTATACAGGAAGCTGCCCGGACAATCACAGATAAGCTTACCGGGAAGGATAGCCCGCTTCGGATGCTCTAAAATCCCCCTTATTCGACAATTTCAATCAGATTGCCGTCCGGATCCAGGGCACAGCCCTCATAATATTCGTCAGGTGCTGCAAGGCTTGCTATATTATTCAGTAGGAATGACAAGTGAGGATTCTGCATACACCAAAGTCCTTGGAAAGAACTCCATCATGAAATCCATTCGAAGTTCACGGCGAACTGCTTTTACGCATTGCTTGTGCTGCATACAGCGGTACGGCTGGAAGTGTGAAGAGATCAAGATATAATATCTCATTATGTTCAGCATAATTAATATTGATTTTACTTATATGATTTTCCGACTTATACTTAAAAAGTACTTGGGTACAATAATTTGTAAAGTCAATTACCATCGGTCAGCAGCCGATAGCAATTGACGAATGACATCAGGAACATCGAAATACGGTCTATCGTATAAGCCAAGGAGGATTTCAATATGGTTAAAGCAATTGTAGGTGCCAATTGGGGCGATGAAGGAAAAGGCAAAATTACGGACATGCTGGGACAAGAGGCGGATATTATCGTAAGATATCAGGGGGGCAGCAATGCCGGTCATACGATTATCAATGAATATGGTAAGTTTGCGCTTCATCTGCTGCCATCCGGAGTATTTTATAAGCACACCACCAGCATCATCGGGAACGGTGTGGCACTGAATATCCCCTATCTTGTGAAGGAAATCAAATCTTTGGTAGACCGCGGAGTGCCGGCGCCCAGAATTCTGGTATCGGACCGTGCTCAGATTATGATGCCGTATCATATCCTGTTTGATCAGTATGAAGAAGAGAGATTGGGAGGAAAATCCTTTGGATCTACAAAATCCGGGATTGCACCTTTTTATTCTGATAAATATGCAAAAATCGGTTTCCAGGTTTCTGAATTATTTGATAAGGAAGCCTTAAAGGAAAAGATATACCATGTATGTGAGATGAAGAATATTCTTCTGGAGCATATGTACCACAAGCCTGCGATAGATCCGGAGGAATTATACAATACCCTGCTGGAATACGCAGATCTGGTAGAGCCCTATGTATGTGATGTCTCCGCTTTCCTGCATGATGCTATCAAGGCGGGAAAGAACATCCTTCTGGAGGGACAGTTGGGAGCATTGAAGGACCCCGACTTCGGAATCTATCCGATGGTTACCTCCTCCTCCACCTTAGCGGCTTACGGAGCGATCGGAGCGGGTATCCCTCCTTATGAGATCAAGGAGATTGTCACCGTAGTAAAAGCGTATTCCTCAGCAGTAGGAGCCGGCGAATTCGTCAGTGAAATCTTCGGTGAAGAAGCGGATGAGCTGAGAAGACGCGGAGGTGACGGCGGCGAATACGGAGCCACCACCGGAAGGCCGAGACGAATGGGTTGGTTTGATGCGGTAGCTTCCCGCTACGGCTGCAGAATGCAGGGTGCAACTGAGGTTGCCCTTACGGTATTGGATGTTCTCGGATACCTGGATACGCTTCCTGTCTGTGTGGGATATGAAATTGATGGTACAGTCACGAAGGACTTCCCGACAACGGTAAAGCTTGCCAAGGCAAAGCCGGTATACGAATCCCTTCCGGGCTGGAAGACCGATATCCGGGGAATTAAGACCTATGCAGAGCTTCCGGAGAATTGCAGAAAATACATTGAATTCATTGAGAAAGAGCTGGAGGTTCCTGTTACCATGATTTCGAACGGTCCGGGAAGAAGTGATATAATAAGAAAATAACGTAATATCCTGCGGATCAGCGGTGGGGCAGAAGAGCTAAGCCGCATGAAGTAAATAAAGTGAAATACCTTTGAGGTCAGATGGGCTGTAAATCAAAGGTATTTCTTTTTATTTTCGAGAACCAGCAGGCGATGGATTTTATCTGGACTTTATAGATATCCTGTGATACGATAAACATGCATTTTGGACGAAGCATAGAAAGGTAATTTTTATGAATTTATTGACAGTTGAAAACATGAGCAAAAGCTATACGGAACGCATGCTGTTTGACCATGTTACTTTTGGAATCAATGAGGGAGAGAAGATCGGGGTGATCGGCATCAACGGCACCGGTAAATCAACCCTCCTTAAAATAATTGCAGGACTGGAGGAGCCGGACAGCGGTTCGGTTATCCGGGGAAAGAAGGTCCGTATCGGATATCTGTCTCAGAATCCTGTCTTTGACCATCAGTTATCCATCCTTCAGAACGTACTTCTTAATCAGAAGGCAGAGGAGGAATACCGTAATCTGGAAGGAGAGGCAAAGGCCATGCTGCAGGGGCTTGGTATCCTTGATCCGTCCGTATCGCCCGAGGTTTTATCCGGCGGGCAGAAAAAAAGGGTGGCTTTAGTGCGCACTCTTCTGACTCCCGCGGAGATTCTGGTACTGGACGAGCCCACCAACCATCTGGACAGTGAGATGGCAGAGTGGCTGGAGGATTACCTGATCAAATACCGGGGAGCCTTCCTGATGGTAACTCATGACCGCTATTTTCTTGATAAGGTGACAAATAAGATTCTGGAATTGGATAAAGGCAGCATCTATTCCTATCAGGCTAATTACTCCAAATTCCTGGAGCTTAAAGCGGAGAGGGAGGAGATGGCATTAGCCACGGAGCGTAAGGCCAGGAGCCTCTTCCGCATGGAGCTGGAATGGATGCAGCGCGGAGCAAGGGCCCGATCTACGAAACAGAAAGCGCACATACAGCGTTTTGAAGAATTGAGGGACCGCAAAACCATCGAAGCTGACGGGAAAGTAGAGATTAATGCTCTGTCGGCAAGACTCGGAAAGAAAACGATAGAGCTGAATGAAGTAGGGAAAGGCTTTGCCGGGCGAAGCTTATTCCGTGATTTCACCTATATCCTCCTGCCCGGTGACAGGATTGGTATCGTAGGACCGAATGGCTGCGGTAAGTCCACTCTGTTAAATATCATCACAGGGATGCTCCCTCCGGATGAGGGAAACGTGGAGACCGGAACGACGATAAAACTGGGCTATTTCTCCCAGGAGAATGAGTATATGGACGAGAGCCTCCGGGTAATTGATTATATCAAGGATACGGCGGAATACATTCAGACCTCGGAGGGAACGGCTACGGCATCCCAGATGTGTGACCGCTTTTTATTCCTGGGGTCTATGCAGTATACCCAGATCGCCAAGCTTTCCGGCGGGGAGAAGCGGAGGCTGTATCTGCTGAAGGTGCTGATGGAAGCACCCAATGTTCTGATCCTGGACGAGCCCACCAATGATCTGGATATCCAGACCCTGACGATATTGGAGGATTATCTGGAAACCTACCCGGGGATTGTAGTTACCGTATCCCATGATCGGTATTTTCTGGATAAGATTGCAACACGGATTTTCTCCTTTGAACATGGCAGCATTCGGCAGTATGAAGGAAATTTCACCGATTACAAGGAGAGCAGAAGGCTGCGGGAAGCGGACATTGCCTTCCCGAAGAACCAGGGGAAGGAAAATGCATCCGGGGAGCCAAAATCGGACAGTATTGCAACCTGGAAGCAGAAAAGCAGCAAGCCGAAATTCACCTATCAGGAGCAAAAGGAATATGACACCATTGATGAAGTAATTGCCGGGTTGGAGACAAGGCTGGAGGAAACCGACCGGGCAATGGCAGAAGCAGCCACAAACTACTCCAGGTTGAATGAACTGATGAAGCAGAAGGAAGAGACGGAGAAGGAGCTGGAG
>JAEZFH010000340.1 GCA_023437885.1 Bacillota bacterium
ATGTATAGCGGGACAGGAACGATTGCACAGCTTCTGGCACCGGTGGCAAGCAAGGTCACCGGGGTAGAGATTGTGGAGGAGGCTGTAGCGGCTGCGAAAGAGAATGCAGCCTTGAATGGATTAAGTAATTGTGAATTTATTGCAGGAGATGTGTTAAAGGTTATTAATTCTTTGGAGGATAAGCCGGATATTATTGTTCTTGATCCACCGAGAGATGGGATTCATCCTAAGGCGTTGGAAAAGATAATAGGGTTTGGTGTAGATAAGATGGTATATATTTCGTGTAAGCCGACTTCGTTGGTGAGGGATTTGGAGGTACTTCAGACACAGGGGTATCAGGTGGAGAAGGTTTGTGCGGTGGATATGTTTCCGGAGACAAATCACGTTGAGTGCGTGATAATGATGACGTATTGTGGTTCTGAGGGAAAGTGAGGCAGGTCAACCACTATATGTAGTGGTTTTGGAGTAAAAAATGAGCAAAAAACAGGGCCGAAAACTGCATTTTTTGGCCCTGTTTTTTGGAGCGTTTTATAGATGACATAGGGGTAATATTGATGATGACAAGCGCAAAGGGTAAAAGTCATACTGATTCACATTTGTTAAAAACTACGAAGTAAAGAATATATATACGTTAAAATGTTAAGTTCGGTGACCACTTTTATTATCAGGATAATATGCTTTAGCACATGAAGTAGTAATTTAAAAATTGTTGTTATAAAAAGCACTATTTTCTGTTGACATCAACGTTACGTAAATGCGTACAATTAAATCACAGTATATAAATATGTATTTGACTTTAAAATAGGGGTGAAAAAATGAGTAGAGCAAGCAAAACACATGAAATAGAGGAAACTATAATTTGCCCAGAATGTGGCGCTCCCAAGGTAAACGGCATGGATTGTTGGGAGCAGTTTGGAGGAGTTCTGGCATGGGAAGCCGATGACTCTGAACTTCTTGCTGAGCATTTTAAGACAGTTGCTTCGTATAATCTCCAGCACCCTTCACAATTCACAGACAGGGTGCTTGCTGAATTACGGGCTGTTTTTATTGAACATTTGGATAACGGGCTGCCTATCATGGAAATTAGAAAGCGAATAGGGAAAGTAAGTGAAGGCAAAAATCGCGTACTTAAAGATAAGTCGGAAAGACATCCAGTTCAACATTATTGGAGAATGACGATATCAGATGTGTATATCCCGAGTCATCCAGAAAATGCCGCCAAGCGGGTAAGGGAGTGGGCAGCGGTTATACGTCAAGAGCTTTAGTTAGAATAAGATTGTAGATAGATTTTTTAAAACTCTTAAATTCGTCTGTTATATATTATTGGCCGATAATCATAATGGTTTACCTACCTATTAGGTGGGTAGGTAACTAAATGCTCATTTTTGGTCTCCTTTATTTTATCATTCACAGCAAATCATTTTGATACTGTTTCTTGGGGCGTTTCATAGATGACAGGAGGCGTTAAAGACTGGAGTGACTAAAGCCTACATAAACAACTTTATCCTGGGTTATATAAAAATAACAGGTGTATTTTCATTCGAAAATACACCTGTTATTTTTATATCATTTTTAGAATAAATTCAAGCTTTACAGCTGTTCCATTAAAAGACTGGATTGCGGGAGAGCTAGAAATAAATCTTGAAAAAATACTTGACTCCAACCTTAGGACATACCTTAGATTTATATTCGAGCCATGGAATTGGCGAAAAGAAGTATGGAGGTGTGTTTATGAAATTAGATCAGGTCATTAAGGTAGAAAACTTGAAAAAGACTTATAAAGGTAGCATTCAAGCGATTGACGGACTTAGCTTTGAGGTTGACAAAGGAAGCATATTCGGGCTTGTTGGTCCGAATGGCGCCGGAAAATCCACAACAATAAAAATAATGACTACACTCACTAAAGCAGACAGCGGTGTGGTTAGAATTGGAGATTATGACGTAAATACTGAACCGAATCTTGTAAGAAAAATCATTGGCTGTGTTTCACAAAATTCAGGTGTTTTCCGAGATGGAACTGCACGTGAAAACTTAATGTTACAAGGTGAATTATACGGTATGCGCGGTCGTGAGTTAAAAACCCGTGTAGCTGAGCTGCTGGGCAATTTTGGATTAAGTGAAGCAGCAGATCGAATAGCTGCAACTTATTCCGGCGGTATGCTCCGTAAACTGGATGTTGCATTGGGGTTAATTCATCGGCCGCAAATTCTGTTTCTGGATGAACCCACAACGGGATTAGATCCAGAAGCATGTTCTTCCTTATGGGAAATCATTTTGGTCATGTCTAAACAAGAAAATGTTACAGTTTTGCTTACTACGCATTATTTGGAAGAAGTTGATCGACTGGCAGATAAGCTTGCAATCGTAAATACAGGAAAAGTCATAGCGGAGGGAACACCCGCATCCTTAAAGGAAGCCTTGAATGAGGATATGATTCATATATCACTGGATAGTACAGCGGAACTTCAAGCCGATATCCTTGAAAAAGCCTTGTCTTCATTAAGAAACATCTTTAGCGTTGAAATTGACGGCAATACAATCAAACTACGTGTGGCTAATGCCTCATCCACTTTGGTTGATGTTCTTCAAGCACTCGCCGCTCCCCAAATCCACGTTCTAAATGCATCTGTTATTCCACCGACGATTGATGATGTGTATCTTAAATACACAAAGAAGTGAAACGGCGAAATAGAAATTTAGAAAATATTAAATAATGAAAGTAGGGATAAATCATGTTAAGAATCATTTGGAAGATGACATTACGAAGGCTGTATCCACTGTTAAAAAATCCGGTTGCCATTATTATATCAATGTTTCAGTCGATAATATGGCTGGTGCTGTTTGGAAATTTATTTTCAGGTGTTACTAAGATATCCGGATTTGAGTATAATTCGTACATTGCATATATGCTTCCGAGCATTATAATAATGAACGCACTTTTTATCGGCATCTACCTTGGGTTAGGAACAATTTCCGATTTACAAAGCGGTGTATTACAGCGGTTTTTAGTAGCACCTATCGGAAGACTGAGCATCGTATTTAGTGACTTACTTTATCTTATTGCTCTTCAATTTATCCAATCAGTAATACTTATTTTGATTTCTCTTTTAATGGGAGTCAGACTACCATTCGGTTTTTGGGGAGCATTATTGTATATTGTTGTGCCAATTATATTTGCTATGGCTGTGGGTTCCCTATCCATCAGTACGGCACTAATAACTAAAAAGCATGAATCTATGATAAATGTAATGGTATTTTGCTCATTGCCGCTGATGTTCTTATCTTCCGCCTTTATGCCGCAGGAATTAATGCCGAAATGGATAAGCTGGATTAGCAAAATCAATCCTGTCGATTGGACAGTAAGTCTGGAGAGAACTGTGACTAGCAGCTATGGATTTTTAGGTTGGATGCATTATGCTGTCTTGCTTCTCGTGTTTGTAACCGTAAGTGTAGGCTTCTGCACATACTCGTTCAACCTATATAGGCATTCCATATAAAAACATTAAAAAGACACTTGACTCCAACCTAAGGTAAGAGTTTATACTTGATTACGAGGTGAAGTCAAATGTCCTATACAGTACATGAAGTAGCTAAACTTTCCGGTGTAACAATTAAGACATTATACCACTATCAAAAGGTCGGATTATTGATGCCGGAAAGTGTGGCTGAAAATGGTTATCGCTATTATGGAGATAAAGAATTAAAACGATTGCAACAGATTTTATTTTATCGCGAGTTGGATTTTTCTTTGGAAAATATAAAAACCGCATTGGACAATGTACCGGATCGGCTGAATTGCCTTATCGAACAGTATTCTATGTTAAAAGCTAGGGAGCAAAGACTTACCGATATTTTACGTACGCTTGAGGAAACAATCCAACACGAACAGAAAGGAGTACCGATGAGTAAGGAAAAAATGTTTAACGGATTAAACAAAAAGGAATGGGAGGAAGCAATTAATTATCAAAATGAGCATTTGCAGGAAAAATACGGCTATGAGATTGATACAAGCGAAATCAATGCAGATGCAATGAATGAAAAAGCCAATGAAGCAGTTGAATTTATATCATTTATGGCAGCCTCACTGAAGAATGGTGTCAGTGTAAATGACAAGAGTGTATCAGATGCAATTGAAAAGCATATCAAGTTCATGCAGCAGGATATGAGCATTGATGCAAATGGTTTTGCAGCTCAAACGAGGTTTTTAATGACAGATGATTTCCACAGGCAAATGATCGAAGGACAGCAGACAGGCTTAAGCTATTATATTTGCTTTGCAGCAGAAAGCTATGCTGCTAAATAAAGCTAAATATGAAGTCTGTTTTAGTCCTTTCAGTGAAATTTTGATTTTGTAGTTTTGCTAAAGGATAGAAAACAAAAGAAGAAGTGTGTTAATGTCGGTGATAAAATGAATAAAAGTGTCGGCTTAAAAGTTGTAGATTTGTAGAGGGAGAGCAAATAAAAAGGCTACACTCCTTCGAAGAATACTTCGGGGGGAAGGGTGGCAGCGGTATATGAACATGAAGCACCTTGAAAATTGTGACACAGAATTTTGCGTAAAATTCTTGACAGCACCTCCGACTTTCGTGTCTTTACAGGCGGGGACATTACATGGTATAGTCTTAATAAGACTCGTAAACCCACATATTTCCATGAGTTGATGAATTCAATCCAATAAAGTATAAGCATAAAATTGAGATGTTATGATCAATTAAAGGAGGAGTAAAAATGACTAACAACATAAAACATAGGGGTGTGTCGGGGAAATATACAAATAATGGAACGCCCAAAGGCTTTACATCTATTACTCCATTTATAGTAGTGAAGAACCCTTCTGAAGCGATAGAGTTCTATAAAACGGTTTTCAATGCAACGGTTAAGGATATCACTGAATACCCTGATGGGAATGGCAACAAAATAATTGTTCATGCAGAATTGGATTTTGGAAATGGTTTTTTGCAACTGGGAGCGGCGAACCCGGCATATAATTTAACCTTACCGCCAGATGATGACAAGGCGTGTTATTCTTTAGGAATTTACGTCATTGATGTTGATGAGGTATTTGAAAATGCGGTAGAAAGAGGAGCAAAAGTAAGGGAACCGATTGCAAATTTCGTTTCAGGCGATCGATTTGGAAATATATTGGATCCTTTTGGAGTAAGATGGTCTATTATGACTAGGATTGAGGATTTATCAGAGGAAGAAAGTAGTCGTAGGGTTGCTGAATGGGCCAAAAGCTTCAAAGGAGAATAAATTCAATTCCGAGATTATGAGGTTGAAAAAGCAATCTTTTGAAAAAACACTCTACCACCAAAGAGCTGCCAGTTTCATTCGGCATCATGAAAACCGTTATAAGGCACGTTGGTACGTAATAATGATGACGAATAGTGTTTCTAAGGGCAAATGAAGCGGGTCAACCACTATATAGTGGTTTTGGAGTGAAAAACGGGTAAAAATTGGGCTCAAAAAGTGCATTTTTTGAGCCTGTTTTTTGGACATTTCATAGATGACATCGCATATCTAGGAGGATTACAACCTCAAAAACAATTTCAAATAGGAAAATCTACAATTGCACAAATGTTAGCTGAACAGTTTGAAAAGGGTGTACATGTGCATGGGGATATGTTTCGGAAAATGATTGTTAAGGGAAATATCGATATGACAGCAGATTATTCCGAAAGTATTTTAGAGCAATTAATGCTTCGATATAATATTGCAGCAAAAGTAGCAGACATATATTACAAGGCTGGATTTTCCGTTGTTGTGCAGGATACTTATTTGGGGAAAAATGTGCAGTCGTTCCTTAAAGAATTTAAGTTAAAGCCAATATACTTTATTACATTAAATCCTAATGTTGAAGCAGTAATAGAAAGAGAGAAAAATAGACATAAGACGGGTTATACTACATGGGAAGTTGAACCTCTTCATGAGATACTGATAAATGAAAATCCACGGATTGGTCTTTGGACAGATTCATCAAATATGACCCTTGAAGAAAAATTACATGAGATAATTAAACGAGCAGAAGCTGAAGCGAAGATTATACAATCATTTTTTGCTGCGAAAAAATTGATATGTTCCCATCTACCGATAGGGGGAAAATGACTTATCCAGGCGACTGCTCCTGAAACATGCCTTCCCGCTACTTTCACCACAGATGGCGGTGATTTCGGAAATAAGGTTTAAAAACCAAAATTAATGTTTCAGTTGTATGGACATGGAGTGTGTAGACATGTTCCCGATTAGCTTTTACGGATTACATCAAAATAATTAAAGGAGTCAGAGATGATAAATAAAGAAGGCTGCATTCTAGCTGTTAAAGAGAAGTGTCCAGATTTGACAATTGATAAATGCATATTTATCGACCAGGGTCAAAATAGTTATGTTGCAGCAATAAACAATGAATTTATCTTTAAGTTTCCCAGATACAAACAGGTTATAGAAGAACTAAAAAAGGAAAGTATTTTTCTCCAGAAAATCAGCAGCTATATTACACTGGATATCCCCCTGCCGTATTTCAGTTCCTTTGAGAGCAATGAAGTAGGGAGCGTATTTATTGGATACAAAATGATTGAAGGCGTACCACTGGAGAGAGAACTGCTCTATAAACTTAAAAACAAACATGAGGTTGCAGCCCAGATAGCTGAGTTTCTGAAGGAGCTGCATGGTCTGCCGGCAGGAAGCTTAAATGGCGGTGTTGTAGAGAAGCGCAACGGCCATGAGTATTGGAGCAATATGCTTGTGAAAATAAAGGAAAATATATTCCCCCATATCCGGAAGGATGCAAAGGAGCATATTTACAATACCTTTCACAGGTTCTTGGATGACAGAGAAAATTTCCGGTATGAGCCGGTAATCGTCCATGGAGATCTGGGATCTTCCAATATTATTTTTGATACAGAGAAAGGAAGAGTCAGCGGGATCATTGACTTTGGGCAGGCATCCGTTGATGACCCTGCCATCGACATCGCTTCACTGATTTGTCCCATGGGCTATGGCGAAGACTTTATAGAGCTTATATTAAATATTTACCCTCAGGCAGAGTCTCTGATACCTCGTGCAAGATTCTACGTGAGTACTTTTGCTATACAGGAGGCTCTTTTCGGAGTAGAAACGGGTGATAAAGAGGCATTTTATTCCGGGATTGCCCCCTACCTATAAGCTGCATTTATAATATTAAATAGAAATTTATGTTTTGTTAAGATATTATATAGACGAAAGAAAACTTCAGCATACCTATTAATATATTGGGAGGATTATATGAGGACCGAGAAGGAAATGATGGATTTGATGCTTGATATAGCACGGCAGGACAGCCGTATCAGGATCATGACATTAGAAGGGTCGCGTACCAATGTGAATATTCCTAAGGACGAATTCCAGGATTATGATGTCACATACTTCGTAACAGATGTGGAATCCTTTACTTTAAAGGATGAATGGCTTAAAAGCTTCGGGAATATTATAATGATGCAAAAACCGGAGGATATGGAGCTATTCCCGGCGGAAGAAAGCGGATACTCCTATATCATGTATTTTGACGATTATAATAAAATTGACCTTACCTTACTTCCGCTGGAAGCGTTGAAGGATTATCTGAACGGCGACAAGCTGATGCAGGTTATTCTGGACAAGGACGGGAGGATTGACCGTGATGTGGCTCCCACCGATATTGATTACCATGTAAGAAAGCCCAGCGCCCGGGAATACGACGACTGCTGTAATGAATTCTGGGATGTAACCCCCTATGTGGTGAAGGGGCTGTGCCGCAAGGAAATTTTGTTTGCCATTGACCATCTGAACGAGATTGTCCGTCATGAGCTGCTTAGAATGATATCGTGGAAGATAGGCATCGAAACAGGGTTTCAATTGAGCGTTGGCAAGAACTATAAGTTTATTGACAGGTATATATCCGAGGATTTGTGGAAGAGGCTTTTGTCCACATACCGGATGGATTCTTATGAGAACGTATGGGAAGCATTGCTCCTATGCCACCAATTGTTCAGGGAGGTATCCGGTGAGGTGGCGAAAAGGCTTCATTATGACTATCCGGAATATGATAAAAATATAACAAAGTATACCCAGTACGTGCATAAAAAATACACCGGTGAAACCGGCTGTCTGGATAGCACATATGCCGCTGATATAGAAGAGAGGCGGGAACAGTGATTACAGAAATGAAAGCAGGGCACCTGAAAGATATCGATAAACCCAGCGAACCATTTGTTGAGGTAATTGGTTAGATTATACCGAGGTATGAAAATGAGAT
>JAEZFH010000410.1 GCA_023437885.1 Bacillota bacterium
GTATTACACCGATTATCTGCTGTGGTGAGTCTCTGAAGCAAAGGGAACAGGGAATTACGATTGACTGGATTCGCCAGCAGATCAAGATCGCTTTTCTGAATGTAACCGTAGACCAGGCAAAGGAGGCAGTCATTGCCTATGAACCTATCTGGGCCATCGGAACCGGCAAAGTTGCTACCACCGAGCAGGCAGAAGAAGTATGCAAGGCAATTCGTGAATGTATCGCTGAGATTTACGATGAAGCAACTGCTGCTGCGATCCGTATCCAGTACGGCGGCAGTGTAACCGCAGCCAGCGCAGCGGATTTATTCTCCCAGCCCAACATTGACGGCGGATTAGTCGGCGGAGCAAGCCTCAAGGCTGATTTCGGCAAGATTGTAAATTATAAATAATTAACACAGCCTTTGACCGGATGAATAATCCGGTGAGAGGATTTCTCGGTAAAGGAGTAAAATATGAGTAAAAAACCTACAGTATTAATGATATTAGACGGCTATGGCTTAAATGAAAAGACGGAAGCGAATGCGATAGCAGAAGCGAAAACCCCCGTAATGGATAAATTAATGTCAGAATATCCTTTTGTGAAAGGGTATGCCAGCGGAATGGCCGTCGGCCTTCCGGATGGACAAATGGGTAATTCCGAGGTTGGCCATATCAACATGGGAGCCGGACGAATTGTGTATCAGGAGCTGACCAGAATTACCAAGGAGATTAAGGACGGAGATTTCTTTAAGAATGCGGCCTTGCTTGCAGCAATTGATAACTGTAAGAGGCATAATTCGGATTTGCATCTCTACGGATTGTTATCCGACGGCGGTGTTCACAGCCATAATACCCATCTGTATGCGCTGTTGGAGCTTGCGAAAAAGCAGGGCTTAACCAATGTCTATGTCCATGCGTTCCTGGACGGACGTGATACGCCTCCATCCTCCGGCAAAGGCTTTGTGGAACAGCTCTGGGAGCAGATGAAGATTATCGGTGTTGGTAAGATTGCAACCGTGATGGGAAGATATTATGTAATGGACCGTGACAACCGCTGGGACCGCGTAGAAAAGGCATACCGTGCCATGGTATATGGTGAGGGAGAAAAGGCGGAAAGCGGAGTACTTGCAGTTCAAAATTCCTATGATGCGGAGAAGTACGATGAATTTGTTCTGCCGACCGTTGTAATGGAGGACGGCAAGCCGGTAGCGACCATTAAGGATAAGGATTCCGTGATTTTCTTTAACTTCAGACCGGATAGAGCAAGAGAAATTACAAGAGCTTTCTGTGTTGAGGAATTCAAGGGATTTGAAAGGGAGAAGAGAGTGGAACTTACCTATGTATGCTTCTCCGAATATGATATAACCATTCCCAATAAGATTGTTGCATTCCATAAGATATCTTTGGACAATACCTTTGGACAATTCCTTGCTGCACATCATAAAACACAGCTTCGCCTTGCAGAAACAGAGAAATATGCTCATGTTACCTTTTTCTTCAATGCAGGAGTAGAGGTACCGAATGAGGGAGAGGACCGCATTCTTGTGAATTCCCCCAAGGTTGCCACCTATGACCTGCAGCCGGAAATGAGTGCCTTTGAGGTAGCCGGCAATCTGGTAAAGGCAATCAAGTCCGATAAATACGATGTGATTATTGTTAACTTTGCCAATCCGGATATGGTTGGTCATACCGGAATTGAAGATGCTGCGATTAAGGCGATTGAAGCCGTGGATCAATGTGTTGGAATGGCAGTGGACGCACTGCTTGAGGTGGATGGCCAGATGTTCGTCTGCGCAGACCATGGAAATGCGGAGCAGCTCGTAGATTATACCACCCATGAGCCTTTTACTGCTCACACCACCAATCCGGTTCCGTTTATTTTAGTTAACTATGATAAGGACTATACATTAGCAGAAAACGGATGTCTTGCTGACATTATTCCCACGCTGATTGAGATGATGGATATGGTGAAACCGGAGGAAATGACCGGCAGATCTCTGTTGCTTAAAAAATAAGTTGAAATAATTCCTGTTCTATGGTAGAATTAAGTTTAGTTTTTTAGGAGGTGTGGACATGGAGGCATTAAAGCTAATCGTTCAGATTATATACATTTTAGTATGTATAGCATTAACATTTGTGGTGTTGAAGCAGGAGGGTAAGACAGGCGGTTTATCTGGCGCTATTACAGGTACGGGTGAGACTTACTGGAGCAAGAATAAAGGACGTTCTGTGGAAGGTACTCTTGTAAGAGTAACGGAGTATTTAGCAGCAGCGTTCATCATTCTTTCCATTATTTTATGCTTGAGATGGTAATAATTAAGATATGTTAGCATTCAAAACACTCTGAATTTAATCAGAGTGTTTTTTAATTCAAATTCTTATTTTAAAACAAGCATTATATGGTATACTAAAGGTATACAGTAAAAGAATCTTAGGTATGGATTGTGCCGTTTGCAGCGGATGACCGAAGCAGAAATATGACGGAAAAGACTAATATACCAGAAAAGCAGGTGCATTGAATGAAAGAAAACGAGATACTGGAAGAAAAGAAGCAGATGCTGGAGGAGCTATTCGCCAGCAAGGAATATAAACCAATGAGATTTAAGGATCTGGTGGGATTATTACAGGTTCCCCGGGGGGCAAAGCATGAGCTTAAACAGCTGCTGGATCAACTGATCTCCTCAGGCAAGATTGTACTGGATGGTCAGAGCCGTTACCGGATACCGGGGGATGATGTAAAGCAGGGAATTTTTTCCGGAACTCAGAGAGGGTTCGGATTTGTGTCCGTGGAAGGAGAAGAGCAGGATATCTTTATTCCGGCGGAGGCTACCAAGGGAGCGCTCCACGGTGACAGGGTTATGATTATTATTAAGGAGGAGCAATCCGGCCCCAGAAAAGAAGGAGCAGTGACAGGCATCCTAGAACGGAGCAGCAATGAGGTGGTCGGAACCTTTGAGAAGAGTAAGAATTTTGGCTTTGTTCTTCCGGATAACCAGAAATTTGGCAAGGATATCTTTATCCCGAAGGAATTCACCAAAGGGGCGGTCAGCGGGCATAAGGTGGTTGTAAAGCTGACCAGCTACGGAGATGTGACCTCAAATCCGGAGGGTAAGGTGATTGAGATACTGGGGCATGTAAATGACCCCGGTGTTGATATTATGTCCATCGTTAGAGCATATGATTTGCCGGTAGAATTTTCGGAGGAGGTTATGCGATCCCTGGGCTCTGTTCCGGAGGAAATCGATCCGGAGGAGATAAAGAACCGAAAGGACATCAGAAATATCACAACGGTTACCATCGACGGTGAGGATGCGAAGGATCTGGATGATGCTATTACTCTCAGTAAGGAAGGGGAGATCTATCGCCTCGGTGTTCATATCGCGGATGTGACGCATTATGTAAGGGAAGGGGCGCCGCTGGACAGAGAAGCGTTAAAAAGAGGCACCAGTGTGTATCTGGTAGACCGGGTAATACCCATGCTGCCGCATAAATTGTCCAATGGAATCTGCTCCCTGAATCCCGGAGTGGACCGAATGGCGTTAAGCTGCTTTATGGATATTGATTCCAAGGGAACCGTGCTGGGGCATGAGATTGCCGAGACGGTTATCCGCTCAGACCGTCGCATGACCTATACGAATGTAGCAAAAATTGTAGAGGGAAGCGATGAAGAGGTAATCCATGAGTATGAGGAGCTGGTGCCGATGTTCTTGCTGATGCAGGAGCTGGCAGAGGTTCTGAGGGAACGAAGGCATAAGCGTGGCTCCATTAATTTTGATTTTCCGGAGAGTAAGATCATTGTAGATAAGCGGGGAAAGCCTCTGGAGGTGAAGCCCTATGAGAGAAATAAAGCGACCAAAATTATAGAGGAATTCATGCTGATCGCCAATGAGACGATTGCGGAGGATTTCTTCTGGCAGGAGATCCCCTTTGTATACCGTACCCATGATAACCCGGATGAGGAGAAGATTAAAAAGCTGGCTATATTTATTAATAACTTCGGCTATAGCATCCGGCTGGGTCAGGAGGAAATCCATCCGAAGGAGCTGCAGAAGCTGCTGTTGAAGGTGGAGGATACACCGGAGGAGGCTTTAATCAGCAGACTGACTC